>NZ_BAAALT010000084.1:0-86035 GCF_039528515.1 Luedemannella flava | reverse complement strand
GCCCGGGCCGGCGCCACCGGCGGCACCGGCGGGTGTGCCGGGGGCCGGCGGGGCGGCAGGGGCGCCGTTCTCGGCGGTCAGCGTGAGGCGGCCGTTGGTCAGGGTGATCACGGGCGGGGCCGCGGGCTTGAGCGCGGCCGCCACGTCGGCGCGCGGCGGCGCGCCGTACTCGTCGCTCCAGAGGGCGACCCGCGCGAGCCGGTCACTGTCGACGGCGAGCACCCGCCCACCGACCACGGAGCCGGACCCCCGCGCCACCGCCATGGTGTACGAGCCGTCGGGGTCGGCCTCGTGGGTGGCGTTGAGCAGGTGGGTGGCGCTGTCGGCGGTCACCGTCAGGACCGTGTGGGCGCCGAGTTCCTGGGCGGCCCGGGACTGCCAGGCGGTGTGCGAGGAGAACCAGGTGAGGCCGGCGGTGGCGAGCACGCACACCGCGACGACGAGCATCGCGAGCACCCGGTGGGTGCCGGGGCGGCGGGCCAGGTGCAGCGCCGCGAGGGCGAAGGCCGGCCGGCCGGAACGCAGCGCGGAGCGGCCGGCGCGGGCCGAGGCGATCGGCAGGAGCCGGGCGACGATCAGGCCGATGGCCAGGGCCATCAGGCCGGGGGCGAGTAGCGGCAGCGCGGTGACCCGCTCGCCGCCGCTCTCGGACCAGCCCTGGTACACCCCGGCGAAGGCGAGGACCGCGACGAGCAGGTCGATGACGTCGGCGCGCCAGCCCGTGCGCCGCGCGGGCACCCGCCGCAGCAGGCCGGTGACGGAGGAGCCGAGCGCGCGCGACTCGGCGATGACGGCCGAGGCCAACGCGCCGAACGCGGCGACGCCGGCCGCCGCGAGCGACAGCCACAGCGACCGGCCGCCGACGCCGGGCAGGCCGGCGCCGCCGGCGAGGTCGGCGAGCACCCGGGCGGCGAGGTAGCCGCCGGCCCAGCCGACGACCGCGCCGATCAGCATGGGCCAGGCGCTCTGCTCGGCGGTCAGCGCCCAGAACCGCCAGGCCGCCGCGCCGCGCAGTTTGAGCAGGCCGATGTCGGGGCGGCGCTCCTCGGCGGTGTGCCGCACCGCGAGGAACAGCGCGAACCAGCACAGCAGCAGCAGTTGGGCGACGGCCACGCCGACGCCGACGCGCACCTGGCTCTGGTCGCGCGCGATGAGGTCGGCCAGGTCGTCCGCGCTGGTCACGGGGTTGTAGTTGGCGATCTTGAGGTCGTGCTCGGCGCGGGCCAGCTCGTCCTGCAGGTCGAACCCGTCGGTGCGGGTGAACAGATCCTCGGGCAGCCGGGCGTGGTAGGACACGTCGAGCCGGTCCGCGTTGCCGGCGAGCAGCGCGGGCTCGTCGACGAAGACGGCGTCGGCGAAGCTGCCCGGGCCGCGGGACCGGCTGCGGCTGCCCTGGTTGTCGAGCAGGTCGGTGTCCACCCAGTACGGGTCGAGCAGGACCGCGGGGCGGTAGACGCCCACGACGGTCACGGTCACGGGCTTCTTGAACCGGAACGACGTGAGCGTGAGCTTGCCGCCCTTGCCGACGCCGAGGCGGGCGGCCACGGTCTCCGAGACGATCGCCTGGTCGGCGCCCCGCGGGCAGGCCCCGTCGATGACGAGGTGCTCGCAGACCTGCTCGCGGTGGGCGATCGGCGCCGCGGCCTGCTCCTTGCCGAACGTCGCGGTGCCGTCGATGCGGTCGGCGATCGTGACGGTCGCGCCGGGCAGGGCGAGCATCCCGGTGATCTGGTCGCGGGTGGCCGTCAGCGGGGAGTTGTTCGGGTCGTTGACGCGCAGCGCGCCGTTGACGAGGTAGATGCGCTCGCGCGGGGTGGCCGCGGCGACGTCCGCGACCGCGACGGACTTGACGGCCGACTCCAGGTACCACGGTGCGGCGGCCGCACCCGCGACGGCGAGGACGGTGAGGACGAGCAACCAGACGGCCTGTGCGCGACGGGCCAGGAGGGCGCTCCACACCAAGCCGAACATCGCCACCCCGTTGCCTCGTCGTCATCCGGGTGGCGACCCTTACCGGATTGTCCGGCGGCGTCGATCCCGGAATGCGCCGCACGAACCGGCGCAGCGGGCGCCAGCTTAGGCGATGAGCGTCAGAATCGGGTCCCCCGGTTTCACCACATGAAAGGTCAGAACCGTGCGGGCTCCCGGTAGCTGCCCCAGACATTGCGTAACGCGTCGCAGATCTCACCGAGGGTAGCCTCGGCGCGCACCGCGTCGAGCATCGGCGGGAGGAGGTTCGCGTCCGTCCGCGACGCCTCGACCATCCGGGCCAGCGCCCCCTCAACCGCCGCCGCGTCCCGGCCGGCCCGGCGCTCGCCCAGCACCCGGCGCTGCTCCCGCTCCACCTCGTGCGACACCCGCAGGATCTCCAGGTCGGTGGTCACCGTCCCGGTGTGGCAGTTGACCCCGACGATGCGCTTCGCGCCCTTCTCCAGCGCCTGCTGGTAGGTGAACGCCGAGTCGGCGATCGCGGCCGTGAACCAGCCGTCCTCGATGCCGCGCAGGACGCCGGTGGTCATCGTGCCGTCGCCGCCGAGCGCCTCGATCCGCGCGAAGATCTCCTCGGCCGCCGCCTCGACCTTGTCGGTGAGCGCCTCGACGTACCAGGAGCCGCCGAGCGGGTCGGCCACGTTGGCCACGCCCGTCTCCTCCATCAGCACCTGCTGGGTACGCAGCGCGATCTCGGCGCTCGCGTCCGTCGGCAGGGCGAGGGTCTCGTCGAGGGCGTTGGTGTGCAACGAGTTCGTGCCGCCGAGGACGGCCGACAGCGCCTCGACCGCCGTGCGTACCACGTTGTTGTAGGGCTGCTGCGCGGTGAGCGAGACGCCCGCGGTCTGGGTGTGGAAGCGCAGCCACTGCGCGCGCGGGTCGGTGGCGCCGTAGCGGTCGCGCAGCCAGCGCGCCCAGATCCGGCGGGCCGCCCGGAACTTCGCGATCTCCTCGAAGAAGTCGACGTGGGCGTCGAAGAAGAACGACAGGCCCGGCGCGAACTCGTTCACGTCCAGGCCGCGCGACAGGCCCAGCTCCACGTAGGCGAAGCCGTCGGCCAGGGTGAACGCCAGCTCCTGCGCGGCCGTCGCGCCCGCCTCGCGGATGTGGTACCCCGACACGGACAGCGGCTTGTAGCGCGGGATGTTCGCCGCGCAGTACTCCATGAGGTCGCCGATGAGGCGCAGGTGCGGCTCCGGCGCGAAGATCCACTCCTTCTGCGCGATGTACTCCTTGAAGATGTCCGTCTGCAGCGTCCCGTCGAGCCGTCCGACGTCGGCACCCTGGCGCTCGGCCGCGACCAGGTACATGCAGAAGATCGGCACCGCCGGGCCGGAGATCGTCATCGACGTGGTGGTCTTCGCCAGGTCGATGCCGTCGAAGAGCACCTCCATGTCGGCGGCCGAGTCGACGGCCACGCCGCAGTGCCCGACCTCGCCGATCGCGTGCGGGTCGTCGGAGTCGCGCCCCATGAGCGTGGGCATGTCGAACGCGACGGACAGCCCGCCGCCGCCCGCGCCGAGGATCATCTTGTAGCGCTCGTTGGTCTGCCGCGCGTTGCCGAACCCGGCGAACTGCCGGATGGTCCACGACCGGCCCCGGTAGCCCGTCGGGTACAGACCGCGGGTGTACGGGAACTCGCCGGGCCAGCCGACGCGTTCGAACCCGGGCACCTCGACGCCCTCCGGCGGGCCGTAGACGGGCTCGACCTCCTCGCCGGAGAGCGTGGTGAAGTCGGCGTCCCGGATGGGCGCCGCGGCGTACCGGCCCGCCCAGCGCTGCCGGCCGGCCTCGATCTCCGCAGGGTCCATGACGTGCCTCCGCGCTCGATGGTGCTCCGATCCTATGCCGCCACCTTAACGATTGCTAAGGAACCTGCCCGCCTCGCGCGTCGGGGGCAACTTCTGCGCGCCGATACGGGCTCGCCGACCCACCCGCGGCGACCGCGCCACGAACGCCGGGACACCCTCCCGCCAAACGCGACCCCTTGGCGGACCACCGCGCGACCCGTCCCGCCAAACGCGACCCCTGGCGGGCGACCACGCACGTCCCTGCCCCAAAGCGCACAGTTGGCGAGGCCCGACGCCGCCCGCCCCGCCACAAGCGCACACTTGGCGAGGTCCGGAGCCGCCAGTTCCGCCAAGTGTGAGCTTCTGGCGAGGTGGAACGCGGTCGGGCCTGCCAGATGTGCGCTCTTGGCTAGACCGGCGCGCCGCCGCCCCACCAAAGGTGCACATCTGGCGGACCCGCCGCAGGCCCGGACCAAGATCGTGAAAGATTCGGCGGTTCGTGCATAGAGAAAGGTCCGGTTGTACTCTCGACGACCGTGACTGAGACCCCTCCGCCCGCAGCGCCCACGCCCGACGAGCCGGACAAGCCGACCGAGGCGGCCGAGGCCGCCGCGACGGACGAGCCCGAGGCCGACCGGCCCACCGACCCGGCCGACACGGACGACGCCACCCAACCCGACGCCACCAAGTCCGACGCCACCAAGCCCGACGCCGCGATTGATGACGACGAGATCGAAGCGGACGACGACACCTCGGATGCCGACGAGACCGACACGGACGAAGACGACGAGGACGAGGACTCCCCCGTTGTCGCCGAGCGGAGCAGTTCGGCCGCGCCGGCCATCGTCGGCGCCATCGTCGCGGTCGTCGTGCTCGCCCTGGGCATCTGGGGCCTGACCAGCCTGGGCTCCGCTGAGGACACCCCGGCGACGAACAACGCCGCGCCGCCCGCCGCCGCCACCAGCGCCCCCGCGGCCCAGGTGCCCAGCGGCCCCGTCGCCGCCCTCGACACCAGCGACCCGGCCACCCCTGCGGCCGCGTGCGCGTGGACGGACGCGCCCAGCGAGTACCACAAGAACATCGGCAAGCCGCCGAAGGGCGAGCCGCGCAAGGGCACCGGCACCATGGTCGTCGAGACGACGCTCGGCAACATCGAGATCGCGATGAACCTGGCGCGCACGCCGTGCACCGCGTGGAGCATGAAGTACCTGAGCGACAAGAAGTTCTACAACGAATCGACCTGCCACCGGCTCACCGGCCTGCAGGAGTCCATCGGCATCCTGCAGTGCGGCGATCCGACCGCCTCGGGCGGCGGCGGCCCCACCTACGAGTACGGCGACGAGAACCTCGACGCGCAGGCCGACCAGGTATACGAGCGCGGCGTGGTGGCGATGGCCAACCGCGGCCCGAACACCAACGGCAGCCAGTTCTTCATCAACTTCAAGGACGGGCAGCTCGCCAACGCGTACACACCGTTCGGCGTGGTCACCAAGGGCATGGACATCATCGACCACATCGCCGCCCGGGGTAACAACAACGTGCCGGACGGCCCCCCGGTGCAGGGCTTCAGCATCATCAAGGTCACGGTCAACCTGGGCTGATCCGCGCCGGGTGGGGCGGCGCGGCCGCCCCACCCGGCCCCGGGCTCGCGGGGATCGGCGCGTACCCGCACAATGTCTGCCGTGTCGATCGAGGAGCAGTTCGAGCGGCTCCGGTCCACCCCGCCCGACGCGCTGCGTGCCCTCGTGCTCGACGACCGGATGCACGATCTCGTCCGGGCGTGCGCGGTGTCGCTGCTGCCGCCCGAGGCGCTGGACGGCGTCATCCACGACATCATGACGACCGGCCGGTCGTACTCCCTGGTGGACGAGGCGGCCCTGCAGCGACCCACGGCCCTGACACCCCACCTGGCCTACCTGTGGGCCATGCGGGTGGACAACGACCTCGACATCGAGCCACGCTGGTGGCGCGGCGCCGACGCGACCGAGATCGACCGGCTCGCCGCCGCGCTCCGGACACCAGGACGCGGGTACGCGCACGAGCTGGCCGGCCGCTGCCTGGCCGAGTCGCGCCAGCCGGCGGCGTGGGCGGCGCTGGCGGACAGTGCCGAACCCGAGGTCGACGCGTGGCTCGCGGCCGCCGGCGCGCGGCGCGACGGCGACGGGGTGCGGTCGCTGGTCCCGCCGGCCTGCTACCACCTGCTCTTCGAGGCGCCCGCGCAGGCCCGGCCCCGGGCGCCCTGGCTGACCCGCTGGCACCCCACCTGGGCGGCCGGCGCCGATCCAGGCCTGCCGACGGTCACCCACGGCGGCCTCAGCGACGCGATCTGCCGGCTGTGTGCCGCCCCGATGCGCCGCCTGCTGCTGCTCGACCCGGTCCCGGCCGGTCTCGGCGTGACGAGTCGCGCCCGCGTCGACATCGCCTACTGCCGCGCGTGCACGGGCAGCGAACGCTCGGCGTACCGGCACGACGACGCGGGCCGGCCGACGCTGGTGAGCAACCCGACGGACGCGGTCGCGTTCCAGTCCAAAGAGGAACGCCCCGCGGTCACCGTGCGGCTCGCCGCGCTCGGGCCGCGCTGGGCCGTGCAGGACTGGGGCCTGGCCAACGACACCCAGAACCTGAACCGCCTCGGCGGCGAGCCGACGTGGATCGAACGGCCGGACTACGCGCCGTGCCCGACGTGCGGTCGGCTCACCACGGCGCTGGCCCAGCTCGACTGGGGCTGCCTGGAGGACACGGGCGGCCTGACGTACGTCGGGTGGTGCGACCCGTGCGCTACGTCAACGCTGACCCACCAGCACCCCTACCGGTAGTCGGCGGCCCGGGCCTCGTCGTCGCCGACCGGCCCACTGTCGGGCACGTGCACGTCGTCGACGACGATGTCGCAGGTGGTGACCTCGAGGCCGAGCAGGTTCTCGACCGCGCCGATCACCTTGGTGCGCACCGCGTCGGTCACGGAGTGCACAACGAACCCGTACTCGATGACGAGGGTGATGGTGACCGCGGCCTGGCGGCCGTCGAGGCGCACCTTCACGCCCTGGTCGGCGGACTCGCCGCCGTCCCTGCCGAGCCCGATGCGCTCCTTGACGGAGGCGAACAGGCGGGCCACGTCCCCACCAAGGTCGTAGACGCCGGGCACCTCGCGCGCCGCGATCGCGGCGATCTTCTCGACGACCTCGTTGGCGATCGTGGTGGTGCCCCGGTCGGCGGCCAGCTCGGCGTTGTTGCGCATGCGCTCGACCAGGTCGGACGCGATCCGGCCGGTGGCGGCGCTGACGCGCTCGGCCGTCTCGCCCACCCGCTCGGCGACGTGCGTGGCGGTCTCCCGGGCCCGGTCGGCGTACTCCGTGGCGGTCTGCTGGGCGCCGTCGACGACCTCGACGGGGGCGGGGGCGGTCTCGGTCTCGCTCATGGGGGTCTCCTAGCGCAGGTATTCGGCGGTGCCGTCGAGCAGGTGCAGCTCGCGGTCGCACAGGGCCGCGGCCTCGGGGTCGTGGGTGGCGAAGACCACGGCGGCGCCGCGCTCCGCCTCGGCGCGCAGCAGGTCGATGACGCGCTGGCGGTTCTGCGCGTCCAGCTCGCTGGTGACCTCGTCGGCGAGCAGCACGCGGCCGCGCAGCGCGAGCCCGCGGGCCACCGCGGTGCGCTGCTGCTGACCGCCGGAGAGCTCCTCGACCAGCTGGTCGGCCTGCTCGGCGAGGCCGACCGACTCGAGGGTGTCGACGGTGCGCCGGCGCGCCTCGGCCGGCGAGATCCCGTTCGCGACGAGGGCGACCTGGATGTTCTCCTGCGCGGTGAGGATCGGCGCGAGACCGTTGTCCTGCGGCACGAGCACCACCTCGGCCGCGACGGCCTGGTCGCGGTCGCGCAGCGGGGCGCCGTTCACGCTCACCGCGCCCTCGGCGGGCTTGACCAGCCCGGCCATGGCCCACAGCAGCGTGGTCTTGCCGGCGCCCGACGGCCCGGTCACGGCGAGCACCGTGCCCGGCTGGACGGCGATGGACACGTCCCGCAGCACCACGTGCTTGTCATAGGCGACCGTCACCCGGTCGACCACCAAGGTCTCGCTCACTTTGTGCGTCCTCCCCGACGCGGCGGGCCGGAGGCCCCGTCCGCCACCCGCGCCATCTTCGCCGCCCAGCCCCGGTCTGCCAACCCCGGGTCCGTAACGGGACACCGCGAAAGCCCCGTCACCGGTCGGATCTCGGGCTTTGGCGCCATAGGCCTGGAATTCCGGCCGGCATTCCATGCCTATGGGCGCCAAAGCCGGTTCAGGGGCGGTCGGGGTCCGCGGTCTGGTTCAGGGCCGCGAGCAGCTTCGCTGCCGCCGAGTACGGGTCGAGAGCGCCGTCCGCGACATCGGCGGCCAGGGCCGGCAGGGCGGCGTCGCCCGTGACCGCGGCCACCCGCGCCCGCAGCCGGGCCAGCGCCACCTGGGTGATCTCGACCTCGGCCCGTTCGCGGCGGCGGCCGACCAGGACGTCGTGCTCGATCAGCCAGGCGCGGTGCTTGGCGAGCGCCGCGAGGATGTCGTCGATGCCCTCGGCCCGGGACGCGACGGCACGCAGCACGGGCGGGCGCCACTCGCCGGGCCCGCGCTCGCCGAGCGCGATCGCGCCCTGGATGTCGCGGTAGGTGGCGTCGGCGCCGTCCCGGTCGGCCTTGTTGATGACGAAGACGTCGGCGACCTCCAGGATGCCGGCCTTCACCGCCTGGATCGCGTCGCCCATGCCGGGCGCGAGCAGCACGATCGTGGTGTCGGCGAGGCTCGCCACCTCGACCTCGGCCTGCCCGACGCCGACCGTCTCGACGAGGACGACCTCACAGCCGGCGGCCTCCAGGACCCGGACCGCCATGGGTGTGGCGGCGGCGAGCCCGCCGAGGTGGCCCCGGCTGGACATGGAGCGGATGAACACCCCGGGGTCGGTCGCGTGGTCCTGCATGCGCACCCGGTCGCCGAGGATCGCCCCGCCCGTGAACGGGCTGGACGGGTCGACGGCGAGCACGCCCACCCGCCGGCCGGCCGCGCGCAGGGCGCGGACCAGCTCGTTCGTGGTGGTGGACTTGCCCACGCCCGGGGCGCCGGTCAGGCCGATCACCTCGGCCCGGCCGGTGTCGGCGGCGAGCAGCCCGGCCAGCTCGGCCAGCTCCTCGCCGCCCCGCTCCACGAGACTGATCAGCCGCGCGACGGCGCGCGGGTCTCCCCCACGCGCGGCCGCCACCAGTCCGGACGTACTCGAAAGACTCATGCGCGGAGCAGCAGCGCGTCGCCCTGGCCGCCGCCCCCGCACAGCGCGGCGGCGCCGAGGCCGCCGCCCCGACGGCGCAGCTCGAGGGCGAGGGTGAGCACGAGGCGGGCGCCGGACGCGCCGATCGGGTGGCCCAGCGCGATGGCGCCGCCGTTGACGTTGACAATGTCGGGCGAGACGCCGAGGTCGCGGGTCGACTGGATGCCGACGGCCGCGAACGCCTCGTTGATCTCGACGAGGGTGAGGTCGGCGGCGGTGGCACCCGCCTTGGCCAGGGCCTTCTCGATCGCCCGCGACGGCTGGCTGTGCAGCGAGTTGTCGGGGCCCGCGACGCTGCCGTGCGGGCCGATCTCGGCGAGCCAGGTCAGGCCGAGGGCCTCGGCGCGCTCGCGGCTCATCACGACGACCGCCGCGGCGCCGTCGGAGATGGGCGACGAGGTGCCCGCGGTGATCGTGCCGCCGGCGCCGAAGGCGGGCCGCAGCCTGGCCAGGATCTCGGACGTGGTGTCGCCGCGCACGCCCTCGTCCTCGCTGACGACGAGCGGCTCGCCGCGCCGCTGCGGCACCTCGACGGGCACGGTCTCGTCGGCGAAGACGCCGTTCTTCTGGGCGGCGGCGGCCTTGGTGTGGCTGGCCGCGCCGAACGCGTCCTGCTCCTCGCGGGTGATGCCGAGGCGGGCGTTGACCCTGTCGGTCGACTCGCCCATGGAAACCTTGTCGTACGCGTCGGTGAGCCCGTCGAACGCCATGTGGTCGACCATCGTCACGTCGCCGTACCTCAGGCCGGCGCGCTGGTTGCGCAGCAGGTGCGGCGCCTGGCTCATGGACTCCATGCCGCCGGCCACCACGATGTCGACCTCGCCGGCGCGGATGAGCTGGTCGGCGAGCGCGATGGCGGTGAGGCCGGACAGGCAGACCTTGTTGATGCCCATGGCCGGCACCGTCATGGGGATGCCCGCGCCGACGGCGGCCTGGCGCGCCGGCATCTGGCCCGCGCCGGCCGGGAGCACCTGGCCCATGATCACGTGGTCGACCTGGTCGGGGGCCACGCCCGCGCGCGCCAGGGCGGCCCGGATCGCGGCCGCGCCGAGCTGGGTCGACGAGAGTTGGCTGAGGTTGCCCAGGAGCCGACCCATGGGGGTCCGGGCCCCGTTGACGATGACCGTGGACATGACGACCTACCTGTCGCTCGCGCCTTAACGCTGGTTTGGGGCCAGACTAACTCCATGGACGAGATCGGGCTGCTGCGCATCGACCACGTGGGGATCGCCGTCGCGGATCTGGACGAGGCGATCGACTTCTACGAGCGGACCTTCGGCATGCGCTGCGTGCACCGGGAGACCAACGACGAGCAGCAGGTCCGGGAGGCGATGCTCGCCGTCGGGCCGGAGGGGGGCGTGGTGCAGCTGCTCGCCCCGACGGGCCCGGGGTCGGCCATCGCGAAGTTCCTGGACCGGTCGGGGCCGGGGGTGCAGCAGGTGGCGTACACGGTGCGCGATGTGACGGCGGCCGCCGCCGCGCTGCGGGAACGCGGGCTGCGCCTGCTCTACGACGAGCCGCGGCGGGGCACGGGCGGCTCGCTGATCAACTTTGTGCATCCGAAGGACGCGGGCGGCGTGTTGATCGAATTGGTGCAGCCCGCCGGGGCATAGTGGCCCCGGCGCGAAATTGAAATCTCTGTCACGTCGGCGAGCAATTGTTACGGAAATATCGCCTTTAACACGTAGTATCTACGCATTTGCGACACGCCGGAAAAATAATGCGTTTTACGGCCGCTCAGCGCCGATCATGGCGCTCCCGCACAACATGTCCATGAGCATGAGGCCCGACATGGCCGTACGCCCTTGCGAAAGGGCAGGGTGGTTCTGCAAGTATGTGCCACATGCCCCAGCAGCAGTCGTCTCTGACGTTCTTCGAGAACGCAAACTCCCAGCCTGACTTCACCGTCGTGCTTCGCGGCTACGACCGGCCCCAGGTTGATGATTTCGTGCAGCGCCTCAATGCTGCCCTCGCCCAGTCGGAGACGGCACGGGCCGAGGCCGAGCAGCGGCTCACCGAGGCGCAGCGCCGCACCCGCCAGGCGGAGCAGGCGCTCAGCTCGGCTCAGCAGAAGCTGACCGACCAGACAAAGCAGCTCGAGGAGAACAGCCGCCCGACGCTGTCCGGTCTCGGCACCCGGGTCGAGCAGATCCTGCGGCTGGCCGAGGAGCAGGCCAACGAGCACCGCGGCGAGTCGAAGCGGGAGTCGGAGGGCATCCTCTCCGGTTCCCGGCTCGAGGCCCGCGAGATCACCGACAAGGCGCGCGCCGAGGCGGCCGCCATGAAGGCGTCGGCCGAGCGGGAGGCGGGCAACCTGCGCACCGCCGCCGAGCGCGAGGCCGCCGAGATGCGGGTGCAGGCCCGTCGCGAGGCCGACACGCTGCGCGCCGACGCCGACCGCGAGACCAAGCAGCTGCGCACCGCCACCGCGCACGAGGTCGCCGAGCTCAAGGCGACCGTCGAGCGCGAGGTCGCGACGCTGCGGGCGACCGCCGAGCGCGAGATCACCCAGCTGCGCGCCAAGGCCGCGCGCGACGCCGAGGAGAAGCGCGCCGAGGCCGCCAAGCTGCACGCCGAGGCCAAGGAGAAGCGCGACAAGGACCTGCAGGCCCTGGCGCTGGAGCTGGCCGAGCGCCGCGAGAAGGCCGAGCGCGAGGAGTCGCAGCGCCACGCCGCCGCCGTCGCCAACACGCAGAAGCTGGTCGGCGAGGCCGAGGGTCGCGCCCGCGCGGCCGAGGAGCGGGCCAAGGAGATCGAGCAGCGCGCCGAGGTGCGCCGGGTCGAGTCCGAGCGGCACGCGACCGACACCGTCGAGAAGGCCAAGGCCCTCGCGGAGAAGACCGTCAACGAGTCCCGTGCCGAGGCGCACCGGCTGCTCAGCGACGCGCGCAGCGAGGCCGAGATCACCACGTCGGCCGCGCGCCGCGAGGTCGAGGACCTGACCCGCCAGAAGGACGCCGTCACGGCGCAGCTGGGCCAGATGCTCTCGGGCCTGGCCGGCATCGTGCCCGGGGTGCCGAACGGCGGCAAGCCCACGGGGCCCGCCAAGGCCGACAAGGACGCGGACGCGACGCAGCGTGTCGCGTCCAACGGCTGACCGCTGTCGATCGCCGTCCCGTCACGTGAGGCCCACGCCGAGCGTGACGGGACATCGCGTGTGAGGATGGGCGCATGGCACACGGCGCGGAGCTCTACACCCTGACGAACGGCATTGCGACCGAACCGACCCCGTTTGACACCGCGCTACGCGGTTACGAGAAGCGGCAGGTCGACCGTTACGTCACCCAGGCGGAAGGGGAGATCGTGGCGCTCGCTGGGGAGCGCGACGAAGCGTTGGACCAACTACGGGCACTCACCGAACAGGTGCACCAGTTGCAGCAGGAGCTGGCGGTGGCGCGCAGCAGCGTGGCCGCCCCGGCGCCGACCAACGTCTCGTTCCGCCACCTGGGTCCCCGCGTCGAACAGATCCTCGCGCTCGCCGAGGATCAGGCCGAGGCGATCAAGGCGGACGCCCTGCAGGGCATCGCCGATCAGCAGGCCGAGATCGAACAGCTGCTGGAGAAGACCCGCGCCGAGTCCGCGGCGGCCACCCGCGACTTCGAGATCGCGCTCGCCGCGCGCCGCGCCGAGGAGGAGGCGAGCCTCGCGGAACGTCGCGAGGCGGCCGACACCGAGGTCGCGGCCGCGGAGGAGCGGGCCCGCCAGGTCCGCGCCGAGGCCGAGGCCCGTTACGAGGCGGCCAAGCAGGAGTCGGAGCGCGCCGGCAAGGCCACCGCGGAGTACGTGGAGCGCGTGCGCAGCGAGACCGACGCGCACGCCATGCGCGTGCGCGACCAGCTCGACCAGGAGTCGGCCCAGCAGCGGGCCGCCCTGGAGGAGGAGCTGTCGGCGCGGCGGGTCGCGGGCGAGCGCGAGTTCGCCCAGCGCCGCTCCGAGGTCGAGCAGGAGCTGGTGAGCCTGCGGCAGGCGGCCGAGGCGCACGCGCGCGACCAGCGGGCCGAGGCGGAGGCGTACGCCAGGGACCTGCGGGCGCAGGTCGACGAGCTCAAGGCGGCCGCGGAGGCCGAGCTGCGCGACGCCAAGGCCGAGGTGCAGCGCATCGAGTCGGAGGCCAAGGCGCACGCCACCGCGCTGGCCCAGGCCAAGTCGGACATGGAGCAGGCCAGCATCAAGGCGCAGCACGCCCGCGCGGAGGCCGAGCAGGCCGCCGGGCGGGTCCGCGCGGCCCACGCCGAGGTCGAGCGTGCCAACCAGCAGGCCGAGTCCGTCCGCAGCGAGATCGACAAGCTGACCGCCGATGCCCGCAAGGCCCGCGAGGAGGCCGAGCGCGACCGGGCGGCCGCCGCCGAGGCCCTCGCCGACGCCGAGCACATGCGGGCCGACGCCGAGCACGTGCTCACGGCCGCCAAGGCGGGCGCCGAGGCGATGATCAATGCGACCCGGTCGCGGGCCCGCGAGGCTGCCCGGGGCGGTTCGACCACCCCGGCCCCCGCGTCCGGTGGCGATGACGTGGAGGCCGCCGCGCGGCTCGGCTGAGCCGCGCGGCACCCACCGCAGCTGCCCGAATGGGCCGTTTGGTGTCGCAAATGCAGCACTTCCCGTCGACTGACCTTCGCAACCCCAGCAAGTAGGGTGACAGCAGCCTTGCCGGGGAGGAGTGTCGGATGGGTTCGGCTAAAGCGCGACCATCGCACCGCGCGCAGCGTCGACGGGTCGTCGCCAGCACCATCCAGTCCGGCGCCGCCGCCTGCCTCGGCCTACTGATCAGCATCGGGCTCGTGGGCGCGCTCGCGGATGTCGCGTACCACCGGATGATCCTGCCGGACTGGGGCATCGGCGGCGTGACACCGCTCGTCGTGGTCATCGTCGCGCTGCTCGCGACGGCGCCACGCTGGGCGGCGGTGCGCTGGCTCATCGGCGAGCGATGCGGCTGGCCGCTGGCCACCGCGGGGGCGCTGATCGCGGTGACCACCACGGCCGTGGCCGGCGATCAACCCGGTGCCGGTCGGGCGATGCTCGCTGTCGCGGGCGCGGTCGCGCTCGGTGGCGTGCTGCTCGCCGCGGGCGAAGCGACGGGGCTGTTGCGCCTGGCGATCGTCACCGGCCTCGCGGCCGGGATCGCGGCCGCGCCGCTGGCGTTCGCCTACGGCTTCGTCACCGTCGGGTTCGGCTCCCTGGCCGAGGTGCCGGGCGTCGTGCTGTTCGGCATTCTCGTGGTGGCCGCCATCGCGGCGACCATCGCGGACCTCGTCGACCCGCGCGCGGACGTCACCCGTACGCCCCGGCTGGGCCTCGGGCGCACCGTCGCGCCCGCCGCTGTCACGATGCTCGCCATCGCGATACCTGTCGTGGCGGCGAAGGCGGGTGCGATCGTCGTCGACAAGCTGCTCGCCGGTGGCACCGCCAGCGAGAAGCGCACCAGCCTGGCGGCCACCGTCGAACTTGTCCTACCCTTCGCGTCCGCCGCCGCGGCGCTGGTCGTGCTGACGTGGTACGCCCACCGTCGCGCCGGCGCGCCGCTGGTCCGGTTCGTCCTTACCGCCACGGGACTCGGTGTGATCCTCCCGGTCGGTCTGCAGACCGACCTGCTCGCCCACCGGAGCGGCGGCGCGGTGATCGTTTTCGCCGGCACGGTGGCGGCCCTGACCGGCGTGCTGCTCGCCTACCGGGCACCCCGCTTCCTGCCCTGGGACGCCGTCGGTCTGCTGATCGGCGGTGGCGGCCTCGTCCTGCTGGGACGCATGTTCCGCAGCGAGGTGCACTCCCCCGGCACCATGCAGTCACTGCTCCTCGTCAGCGGCACCGCGATGGCGCTGGGCGCGACCCTGACGCCGCTGCTGCGCGCCGACGCGGGCGACCGCGCCGGCACCCGTACGCCGTCGGAGGCGCTCGGCACGGTGGCTGTCGGCGTCGCCTCGTTCGTCATCGGCGCGGTCCTGCTCGGGCCGGGCGCCCTGACGTACATCACGTATCAGCGCACCGGGCTCGCGAGCTACGCCAGCCCGATCGCTCTCGGCGTGGTCGTGGTCGCGCTGGGCGGCATGTTCGTGGTCGGCCGGACGCTGGAACGGGTGCTGCAGGGACGGGCGCCGGCGCAGACCGGGAAGCCGGCGCTGCCGGCACCGGCTGTGCCGACCTACCGGCCCGCGCCCCTCCCGCAACCCTCAGCACCCGTGCTCGAGACCAGCCCGCCCACGCCCGGCCCGCCGCCCGGGACCTGGCCACCGCTGACACCACCCGGCGCAGCCGTGGTTGACGACGACTCGGACGAGCCGGACGACCAGGACACCACCTTCATGCCGGCACCCGGCGAT
Source organism: Luedemannella flava (assembly GCF_039528515.1). Lineage (NCBI taxonomy): Bacteria > Bacillati > Actinomycetota > Actinomycetes > Micromonosporales > Micromonosporaceae > Luedemannella > Luedemannella flava. The sequence goes on along the minus strand of NZ_BAAALT010000084.1, from coordinate 70,651 downwards.
TCAGCGCCCACCTCCCGAACCACCTGGTAACGACAGACCACGCACGCTGTCCGCACCGGTTCGTCGGGCGGTAGGAAAGGACGGTCATCCATGCGGGATCTGCTCGGCCAAGCCCGCCTGTTCATCGCCGCGTCCGCCGTCGTGGCGGTTACCGCGGTCGCCCTGGTCGTCGCACCGGAAGCCGACGCGGGCACGTGTGCGGACGGCAACGTCATCGTGTGCGAGAACACGCGCGATGACGTCGGATGGTCGGCGGCTGCCGGTGGCCGGGCCCCCGACTGGGACATCGACAAGGTCGGCGACCCGACCATCCAGGGCTTCGCCACCGACATGAGCGTCAACCTGGGCGGGCGCATCGACTTCAAGGTCGATACGGACGCGCCGTCGTTCGGCGTCGACATCTTCCGTATCGGTTGGTACGACGGGAACGGTGCCCGCAGGGTCGCGTCACTCGATCCGTCGACGATCACGGCCACGTCCCAGTCGATGTGCCTGACCGATCCGTCGACCGAGATCGTCGACTGTGGCAACTGGTCGGTCTCCGCGTCCTGGACCGTGCCGACCGACGCGGTCTCCGGTGTCTACGTGGCGAAACTGACCCGGACCGACACCGGCGGGTCGAGCCACATCACGTTCGTCGTCCGTGACGACAGCAGCCGCGCCGCCATGGTCTTCCAGACGGCGGACACCACCTGGCAGGCGTACAACACGTACGGCGGGTCGAACTTCTATCAGGGTGCCGCCCACGGCCGGGCATACAAGATCAGCTACAACCGTCCCTTCGCGACCCGCGGCGACGTGTCGGGGCGCGACTTCTTCTTCGCCAACGAGTACCCCATGATCCGGTTTTTGGAGCGCAACGGGTACGACGTGACCTACACGACGGGGGTCGATTCCGACCGTCGGGGGGACCTGCTGAAGAACCACAAGATCTTCCTCTCCGTCGGCCACGACGAGTACTGGTCGGGTGCTCAGCGCGCCAACGTCGAGGCGGCCCGGGACGCGGGCGTGAACCTCGCGTTCTTCAGCGGCAACGAGGTCTACTGGCGCACCCGGTGGGAGAACAGCGTGGACGGCAGCGGTACCCCCTACCGCACGCTCGTCTGCTACAAGGAGACCTGGGCCGACGCGAAGATCGACCCGTCCGACGAGTGGACCGGCACGTTCCGGGACATGCGGTTCGCCGCCGATGCCACCGAACCGGAGAACAGCCTCACCGGCACGATCACCATGACCAACTACATGGACGCGGCGATCGAGGTGCCCGCCGAACAGGGACGCATGCGGCTGTGGCGCAACACGAGCGTCGCGACGCTGCTCGGCGGACAGGTCGCCACGCTCGCGCCGCACTCACTCGGCTACGAGTCGGATGAGGACCTCGACAACGGCTACCGGCCGGCCGGCCTCATCCGGCTCTCCGTGACCGAGGGCGAGTCGCCGCAGCTCATCCGTGACTTCGGCCGCATGGTGGTGCCCGGCACCACGACCCACCACCTCACGCTGTACCGGGCCAGGAGTGGCGCGCTGGTCTTCGCCACCGGCACCATCCAGTGGGCATGGGGTCTCGACCCGCAGCACGACGGAATCCAGGAGCCGGCCGACCCACGCATGCAACAGGCCACAGTGAACCTGTTCGCGGACATGGGAGTGCAGCCCGCCACCCTCATGCGCGGACTGGTTCCGGCGACGCAGTCGACCGACCGGACGCCACCGAGCGCGGCCGTGACGTGGCCGAGGCCGACCGCTGTGCAGACCGCAGGAAGCCAGGTCACCATCCAGGGCTCGGCGGCCGACACCGGCGACGGCAAGGTCGCCGGCGTGGAGGTCTCCACGGACGGCGGCGAGACGTGGCATCCGGCGGTGGGCACCACCCTGTGGTCGTACACGTTCACGATCGGTCGCGGGCCCGTCAGGGTGCTCGCCCGGGCGACGGACGACAGCGCCAACCTGGGACCGGTATCACCAATGGTGACGCTGCGCACCGCGGCGCAGCGTTAGTCGCGCCGTTACGTAGCCCCTGTCTGGATTCTTACATCCGCAAGATGGGGCTTCCTAGCTAGGGTTTCTGCTTGGCATGTCCAGGCTGAGGACCCGCGTCAGGGCGGCACCGGCACGGACCGTAAGGACCCGGGAGAGCGAACTGTGAGTAGCCCCTTGTCGGGGTGCGCCCAATGGTGACCCACCAGAGACCCGAGCCACTGGTGACGCGCCCGACCGTCTCGGTCGTTGTGCCCTGCTACAACTACGGCCACTACCTGCGCGGCTGCGTCGGCACCATTCTCGACCAGCACGACGTCGACCTCGATGTGCTCATCATCGACGACGCCTCCCCTGACGGCAGCGTCGCCGTGGCGCATGAGCTGGCGGCGGCGGACCCGCGGGTCCGGGTCATCGCGCATGAGGTGAACAAGCGGCACATCGCCACGTACAACGAGGGCCTCGCCGCCGCGAAGGGCGACTACGTCGTCCTGCTCTCCGCCGACGATCTGCTCGCGCCGGGCGCGCTCGGCCGGGCGACCGCGTTGATGGAACGCAACCCGGACGTCGGCCTGGTGTACGGGTACTCGCCACTGTTCGACGACGTGCCGCCGACCGCCCGCACGTCGGTCCGCTCGTGGTCGGTGTGGTCGGGCCCGCACTGGCTGGACCTGGTGAGCCGACGGGGCCGCAACCCCGTCGCGACCCCCGAGGTCGTCATGCGCACTCACCTGGTGCAGCAGTTGGGTGGCTACGATGCCCGGCTGCCGCACTCCGCCGACTTCTTCATGTGGCTGCAGGCCGCGGCGCACGGCTCGATCGGCCGGGTCAACGGTGCCGACCAGGCGTTCTATCGGGTACACGGCGCCAACATGCACCGGTCGGAGGCGTTCGCGGGGGCGCTCAAGGACATCTCCGAACGGGAGCGGGCGTTCGCGCTCTTCTTCGACGAGGACGGGGCGCACGTCGCCGGTCGCGAGGCCATGCTGGCGGCGGCCCGCCTCGCGATGGCCGAGGAACTGCTGCGGCACGCGGCCGATGCCGGCCGGGGAGACGCCGAGGCGGCGCGGCCCCTCGTCGATCTGGCGCTGCGGATGTCGCCGCACGTGCGGGACACCCGCGCCTGGGCGCGCCTGCAGCGCGGCCCGGCGGACGGCCCGGTGGGGAAGGTCGGCACGCTGGCCGACACGTTGGCGGACAAGGTCCGCTGGCGAAGGTTCAGACGAGACGGACTATTTCGATGAGGTCGGAGTAAATGGCAGTTTACGGTAATAATCGCGACGTCATCGTCCTCCAGGGCCTCACCAAGCGCTACGACCCCACCCCCACGTGGATGCGCGTCTTCGCCCGGTCCCACATCACGGAGCCGGTGTTCGCCCTCAACGGCGTCGACCTGGTGGTGCGCGCCGGCGAGATCTGCGCCATCGTCGGACCCAACGGCGCCGGCAAGACCTCGCTGTTCCGCATCATCGTCGGCCTGACGACCGCCACCAGCGGCTCCGGTCACGTCCTCGGCCTGGACGTCGCCACGGAGTCGGAGCGGGTGCGCCAGGTCGTCGGCTGGATGCCCTCGGAGGACCGCAGCCTCCTCATGCGCGCCACGTGCCGGGAGAACCTGCTGCTGCACGGCCGCCTGCAGGGCATGCGCAAGCACGAGATGGCCCAGCGCATCCCGCACGTGCTGGAGCAGGTGAACCTGATCCCCCAGGCCGACGCGGTCGTGGCCAGCCTCTCCGCCGGCATGAAGGCCCGGCTGCGCCTCGCCCGGGCGCTGCTGCCCGGCCCGCGTGCCCTGATCCTCGATGAGCCCACCGGCGCCGTCGACCCGATCGCCGCGCACGGCCTGCTCACGCTCATCATGGACCTCGTCGCGCAGGAGCAGCTCGCCGTGCTCATCTCCTCGCACCGCCTGGAGGAGATCGAGGCCCTGCAGTCGCAGGCGCTGCTCATGGAGAAGGGCCGCGTGCGCTACCACGGCGACCTCGGCACCCTGCGGGAGCAGTACGAGCGCCCCGAGCTGGAGATGGTGCTCGTCGACGAGCAGATCGCCAACTGGGTCATGACCACCCTCACGGGCAGCGGCCTGAACCCGGTGCTCGACGGCATCACGGTGCGCTGCCGGCTGACCGGCAAGGACTCGGTCGGCGAGGTGCTCGCCGCCCTCGGCCCGTACGCCTCCCACGTTCAACACGTACGCGAGATCCCGATGCCGCTACGGGACCTCATCGCACACGTCTACCAGTCCGGCAGCGACCTCGCGGGGAGCAGCGCACGATGACCCGTTCCTACCCCTCCTCCGTCCGGGACCGCGCCTTCGCCCGCAAGGTCGCCGACACCATCAGCGCCTACGTGCGCATCGACCTGGTCGAGGAGCGGATGTTCCCCGCCTCGACCATCCTGCGGTACTTCGCAGTGATCTTCCCGGTGCTGCTGTACTACTTCCAGGCCAACTTCTTCCAGATGAGCGACGACGCGTACACGCTCATCCTGGTCGGCGCCGCGATCACCGCCGGCCTGCAGGACGCGCTGACCGCGCTCACCCAGCGGCTGCAGTTCGCGCAGGAGCGCGGCACACTCGAGACCTACCTCGTCGAGCCGGTGCCGTGGGCCCTGATCCCGATGGCGATGAACATCTGGCGCAGTCTCACCGGCGCGATGCTCGCCTGCCTCATGGTGTTCTTCGGCTGGCTGCTCGGCGCGCCGATCCGCGGCGAGAACCTGCCCGCCGCCCTGCTCATCCTGTTCCTCGGCATCGCCGCCTGCAACGCCATCGGCACGTTGGCCGCCAGCTTCCTGATCCTGTTCAAGCGCGGCGAGCCCGTCATCATGCTCTACAGCCTCGCGGCCGGCGTCCTCGGTGGCACCCTGTTCCCGATCAGTGTGCTGCCGGACTACGTGCGCTGGGCCAGCTATCTCGTCCCGCACGCGTACGTCATCAGCGCCGAGCGTCAGTTGCTCATGGCGAACCCGCCGCACGACGCGCTGTCGCCGCTGATGAACGGCGTCATCCTGGCCGTCTTCGTCGTCGTCGGGTTCGCGATCGCCCTCTACCTTTTCGATCGCGCGCTGAACATCGCCCGCAAGTGGGGCATTCTCAGCATCTGACGCGTGCTCGCGCCGGGCAAAGGAGAGTCATCAGGTGAGTACAGGCAAGCTACCGTCCGCCGGTCGGGCCCGCGACGCCTGGCGCGTGGTGCAGCGCGACGGCACCCGCGGCCTGGCGCAGCGGGTCGCCCGCGTGGCCTACCGTCGGCTCGGCGCGGCCTCGTTGGAGTTCCCGCTGCACCTTGAGGACGTGGCGGACTCGCGCGGCCTGTCGCTCGCCCAGCCACACCGCCGGCCGGCACCCGGCACGCCGCTCACCATCGGCTGGATCTGCACCCCTCCCGGCCCCGGCTCCGGCGGACACACGACCCTGTTCCGCATGGTCGAGGCCGCCGAGGCCGCCGGGCACACCTGCGTGCTGTACCTGTACGACCGGTACGGCGGCGACCTGGCCCACCACGAGCAGGTGATCCGCGAGTTCTGGCCGGGAATGCGGGCGGAGGTGCGTTCGGTCGCCGACGGCATGGTGGACCTCGACGCCTACGTGGCCTCCGCCTGGTCGACGGCCCACGTGCTGGCGTCGCGGGCCGACCTGCGCACCCGGCGGCTGTACTTCATCCAGGACTACGAGCCGTTCTTCTACCCGCAGGGCTCGGAATACCATCTCGCGGCGGACACCTACCGGTTCGGCTTCCGCGCCATCACCGTCGGCCCCATGATCGCGCAGATCCTGCGCGACGAGTACCACGTCGAGGCGGCCGTGGCGGAGTTCGGTGTGGACACGGCCGTCTACCGGCTGACCAATCCCAACCCGCGGCGGGGGGTCATCTTCTACTCCCGGCCCGAGGTCGCCCGGCGCGGCTTCGAAATCGGCATGCTCGCCCTGCGCGAGTTCCACCACCGCCACCCGGAACACGACATTCATCTGTTCGGGGATCCGGGCGTGACCGTTCCGTTCCCCGCGACCAACCATGGCAAGGTGACCCCTGCCCGTCTGGCCGAGCTGTACAACGAATGCGTCGCGGGCATCGCCATCTCGTTCACCAATGTGTCCCTTGTGCCCGATGAACTGCTCGCGTGCGGCGCCATTCCGGTAACCTGCGAGTCGGAGTATGCGCGCGCCAGTCTCGACAACCCGTTCGTCCGGTGGGCCGCGCCGACACCGTACGCACTGGCCGAATCATTGAGCGACGTGGTTTCGGGGAACGCCGCACCCCCTTCGGTCGTGGCTGGCAGCATCCGCGACGTGCGTTGGGACACCGCGCAACGCACGACCGTACGCACGATCGAGGACGAGGTCTACGGACCCTGATGGAGGAGTGTCATCATCGCTAGATCACACCGACGGGGCGTCCGCTTCTTGCAGCGCAACTACGTGTGGATCTGGGCAACCCTCGGCGGCGGCCTCACCCTCGTGATGGTCGGTGCGCTCATTGCCGCCGCCGGTCCCGAGACGCTGGTCGCGGCAACCCCGTCGCCGGCTACGTCCGCGTCGATGGCCCCGACGACCAGTCCCTCGGCGAGCCCGACCGTGCCCGCCGGCAAGGCCACGCCGGGCGGTGAGGGCGCCAAGCTGCGCGAGGTGGACGGCGGCGTGGACTACTACGCCAAGTTCTCGCCCTCGCTGCCGACCTCCAAGGACTTCTTCCCGCTCGCGGTGTGGTTCGAGAGTGTCGTGTCCCGCGACGACATCGCCCAGGACAAGGCCGCCGGCATCAACACCTACATCGAGCTCACCAACAGCACCAAGCGCAGCCTCATCAAGGAAGCCGGCATGTACGCCATCGCCAGCGAGCCGGGCATGGGAGCCGGTTCGGAGACGGTCGGCTGGCTCGTCTCCGACGAGGTCGACATGTGGGGCGGCCCCGGCAGCAACCCGTGGACCGGCAACTTCCCCGGCGAGGGTGACATCTGCTCGGGCGGCGACTGCGGTTACACGATCCAACGGCAGCTCGCCGCCAAGCTGCCCGACGACAAGCGGCTGCGGTTCAGCAACTACGGCAAGGGCATCTCGTTCTGGCAGAGCAAGGAGCAGGCGTCGGTCTTCGTCAACGAGTTCCAGGACGTCGTCTCCGCCGACACCTACTGGTTCACGGACCTCAACATCTGCGGTTTCAGTGAGGGCGGCACGTTCTACGGCGGCGGCAAGGTGCCCGACGACAAGTGCCACCTCGCGTCCAACTACGGCGACACGGTCGACCGGGTGCGTTCCCTGGTCAAGCCCGCGCGCAGCAAGCCGGTCTGGAACTTCGTCGAGCTGGGCCACCCGTTCACGGAGGACTACTACCCGACCGCCACGCCGGAGCAGGTGGTCGCCGGGGTGTGGAGCAGCATCATCCACGGCGCGCGCGGCATCATCTACTTCAACCACAGCTTCGGCGGCAACTGCCTGACCCAGCACCTGCTCCGGGACCCGTGCTACCGCGACATGCGCGCCGCCGTCAGCAAGCTCAACGCCCGCGTCAAGCGGCTCGCACCGGTGCTGAACGCGCCGTTCGCGGACGGCGTCCTCAAGACGAGCTCGGGCGTCGACGCGGCGGTGAAGTGGTACGACGGCAACTTCTACATCATCGCCGGGGCGGCGGCGCCCGGCCGCACGAAGGCGACCTTCACCCTGAAGTGCGTCGGCGACGCCACGATCACGGTGCTCGACGAGCGCCGCACGATCACCACGACGAAGGGCGCCTTCACCGACACGTTCGCCAACAGCAACGCGGTGCACATCTACCGGGTGGACGGCGGGTCGTCCTGCGGCGCCTACTGACCCGCCGTCGCGCCCCGGACGGCTAGGACAGGCTCGCCCACGCCTTGCGCCGCAGCTCCAACGGCGTACGGGACTTGGCCGAGATCATGACCGCGATGTCATCGGGCTTGATGGCGGACAGGAACTCCCGCGCGCTGTTCTCGTCCAGCGGGGTCTCCTCCCAGTAGCTGTGGCACAGCGTGTCGTCGGAGGCGAACTGGTTCGCCGGCGCGCCCAGCACCTCCTCCACGAAGACCCCGTAGAGCGTCCACTCGGAGAAGTGCAGCTGGGAGCCGATAGCGGTCTGCCACGGCTGCCGCGTGACCTTCTCGATGCGCTCCAGCATGCTCTTCACGAGCCGCGGGTCCCAGGCGAGCAACGAGGAGACGTAGTCGGTGTACGGCGGCTGCTGCGCGCTCAGGCCGAGCAGCTCACGGGCGGCCCGGTGCCAGATCATGTGCCTGGGCAACCGGTCGTCGATCTCGTTCGGCTTGCGGTAGAGGCGCACGACGCCGTCACGGACGAACGTGTCCGGTCCGAACGGCCGGGCGAAGACGATGTCGGAGTCGACCAGGACGACCACGTCGGCCTCGGCGGCGGCCGCCGCGCCCAGCTTCACGATCTGCTGGATGATCCAACCGCGCACCGGCGGGTACGGACGGCGCAGGTTCACCGAGTACTTCGTCCCGGGCACGGACACGAGCGACCGGGGCAGCAGCCGGCCCTCATCGCTCACGATCGTGCGCTCGTTGGCCAGCCGGCCGAACAGCTCCAGGTCGCGGCCCGGCACGATGATGTGATGCCGCACCGTCGGCGGGGTGTTCGCGAGCACGGACGCGTTGAGGTCAACGCACAGCTCAAAGTCCCCGGAGAAGCTGGGGGTGATGACGTCCATTGTGGTCACGCTGATCTCCGAATCGCTAGCGGATGGTACGGGTGGCGCCGGGGAGGTTCACCCAGCGGCGGCGCGACAGCAGCATGTGCAGGGCGCGACGGTTGCCCGGACGGCGGATGCGCAGCAGTTCACTGAGGATCACGACGCCCCGGAACACCGCGCTCGCGACGGGCCCGTGGTACTTGCGGTAGTACCGCACGCGGTTGACCTCATTGAGCGCGACGAGGTCCGGACTGGTGCCGGATCCGGCCCCGCGGTGGAGCACCTCGGCGTCGGGCGCGTAGCGGATGGCGTAGCCCTCCGCGCGCAGGCGCCGGCAGTAGTCGGTCTCCTCCGAGTACAGGAAGAAGCGTTGGTCGTCCCACGCGCCGACGGCCGCGTCCGCGTCAGCGGAGACGAGCAGCGCCGCCCCGGTGGCCCACTCGACCGGACCGGGCGCCTCGTAGACCGACGGATCCCACACCATCTCCGACAGCCAGCCCGGCCGGCCGGCCCAGGACGCGCCCAGGAGCCCGTCGGCCAGCGCCCGGGCGATGGACGGTTCTCGCCGCAGCGACGGCGAGGTGTGGCCGTCGTCGCCGCGCATCCGCGGCACCACGGCTTCCACGCCGGGCTCGCTGAGCACCTCGTACATCCGCCGGATGGATCCCGGCGCCGCCTGCAGGTCCGGATTGAGGATGAGCACCGACCGGGCGGCCCGGCGGTGCTGGCGGCCGACGTTGATGCCACCGGAGTAGCCCAGGTTGCCGCCCGAGTGCACGAGCCGCACCCCCGGGTACCGCGCGACGACCTGCTCGATGCCGTCGTTCGACTCGTTGTCCACCACCACGACGCGCAGGCGCAGCCCGTCGGCCGCGGCGGGCAGCGAATCCAGGAGGCCCGCGATGTCCTTCGCGCTGCGGTACGTCACCACGATGACCGCGCAGTCGGCCAGCTCGTGCTCGCCCGCGAAGGCACGCTCGGATTCGTAGGCGGTCATGCTCAAGCCTCTGATCACTCCTCTACGGTCATCGAACGACGCTGGGCGACCACGCGTCGTGGACGAGCACCCGGGGGGTGCCGGATCCATCGGCCGGGGTCACCCAGACGTCACTGGTCGCCACCGCGCCGGTGCGCGGCATTCCGTACAGAACATTGCCGTTGTCGAGCCATTCCGCCTGATCGTCGACGCTGCGCTGCTCGCCGAGCAGGGTCTCGCGCATCGTCGCCAGGTCCAACACCGCCAACCGCCACTTACCTGGCGGCAGCGTGCCGTGCTTCTTGAAGGCGATCCGGGTGCCGTCGGGTGACAGCGACGGGCACTCGACGTCCTCGCGGAGCGCTGTTAGCGTACGTGCCGCCATGCTGCCGCGCACCAGCCATGTGGTGCCCGATGACGCGGCGGTCGCATAGAACGTGTCACCGTCGGCGAAGGTCACCCCCCACACGTTCCGGTCCGCGGCGCTGACCTGTCGACCGTCGACGATGAGCCGGAACTGCTCCAGGTCCACGCCCCCGCCGCCGGCCGTCGGTGTGACCACCGTACGGGTGGAGAACTGGCCCGGTTGGGCGTACGAGTCGCCGGACACGAACGTGGTGGTCGCCACGAAGGTGCCGTCGGCGGACAGCCGCGCCCGGCTCGGCAGACCCACCAGCGGCAGGTCGCGGACGGGCCGCCACTGCCTGTCGAGCAGCTGGGCCCGGTAGGTCGTGACCAGCTTGCGCTCGGCGGACAGGCAGATGGTGCGGTCCGACCGTTGGTAGACACGCTCGCACGCGCTCCCGGTCAACGCGCGTGGTCCGTCCACGTCGGTGAGCGCGACGACCGCCGCGTGACCGTAGCCGTCGCCCAGCGCGGTGTTGCGGAACACCAGATGCGGCACCGCCGACACCGCCTCGAGGTCGTCGCGGGTCGCCAGGCTCGGCGCGGTCCGTTCGACCGTCAGGCGGACGTTGCGCGCGTGGATGACGTAGGCGGTGGCGGCAGCCACGCACGCGGTCAGCACCAACGCCAGCACCACGACGCGACGGCGCGACATGGGCCGGGGTTCGGCGGGTTCGAGCTCCGACGGCGCGTCCGTCACGGCGCCACCCGCGCCGGGGTGCCGCGGCGGTGCAGGCCCAGGAGCCAGCCGGCCGCCGGGAGCGCGACCAGCAACAACCCGCAGGCGAGCCACAACGCGTGCTGAAGCCCGATGGTCATCCAGAGCCAGCCGAAGCCCAACGACGCGACGAACCGGGCCAGCACGACGGCGGTCTGCGCGGCGGCGATCGCGCTGGCCCGCCCCGTCTCCGGCGCAACGCGACTCACCAGCGCCGGCAGGACGCCATCGGTCGCCGCGTAGTAGGTGCCGAGCAGCGCCAGCGCGACGACCGTCGTACCCAGGCCGCTGAGCGGGCCGCTGGCCACGAGGTACACGGCGACGAGGGCGAGCTGCCCGCCCACGAACACGCGGGCCCGGCCGATCCGGTCGGCCAGCCGCCCCAGGGGGACGGCGAGCGCCAGGTAGGCGATGTTGGTGCCGACGTAGAGCAACGGGAAGTACCGGGCGGCGAGGTTGTCGCGGTCCTGCAGCGCCAGGTAGAGGAAGCCGTCGCCGATGGTGACGAGGCCGAGCAGGCCGGCCGCCGCGACCGGGCGACGCACCGCCGGCGATGCCAGCTGGCGCAGCACGCCACGGGCGGTGACCGTGCGGGGCCCCTGCCGACGGCGCGCGCGCCGGCCCGGCACGAGCAGCACGAGGACGGCCACGCCGGCCACGGCTACCGCGAACGACACCACGAAGATCGCGTCGTACCCGTCGGCCACGAAGAGCAGCAGACCGAACGCGGCCAGGGGTCCGATGGTGGCGCCGACCGTGTCCAGCGCACGGTGGACGCCGAAGTTGCGGCCGAGCGCGTCCGGCGGCGACGCCGCCGCGATCATCGTGTCCCGCGGGGCGGTGCGCAGCCCTTTGCCGAGCCGGTCGGCCGTGATGACCGCGCTGACCGAGGCGAAGCCGTGCGCCGGCAGCAGGGCGATCCGGCTGAGGGCGGAAACGCTGTAGCCGGCGGCGGCCACCCACTTGGGATGGTCGTACCGATCGGCCAGGTAGCCGCCAACAACCCGGACAAGCGCCGACACACCCTGATAAATACCATCAACCACGCCGTACGCGAGGATGCCGAGCCCGAGCACCTTGGTCAGGTAGATCGGCAGTACCGCGTTGACCATCTCCGAGGAGACGTCCGTGAGCAGGCTGACGACGCCCAGCAGCACGACGGTGGACGCGACCCGGCCGCGCCGACCGGCCGGGGTCGTGTCCGTCCCCGGCCGGTCGCGCACCGAAACGTACATGGCGGAAGCCTCAGCCCAGCGCCGCCCGCAGCGCCGTCGCCACAGCCTCCTGCTGGTCGGCCGTGATCTGCGGGAAGAGCGGCAGGGACAGGATCTCGTTGGCGGCGGCCTCGGCATGCGGGAAGGCCCCCTCGCGGTAGCCCAACCCCGCGTAGGCCGGGGTCAGGTGCACCGGGAACGGGTAGTGGATGCCCGCGCCGATGCCGGCCGCGTTGAGCTTGCCGAGCACCTCGTCGCGCCGCGCCGCGGTGCCGTCACCGGGCACCCGCACCACGTACAGGTGCCAGACGTGCTCGTTGCCCTCAAGGGTCACGGGGCGCACGACGTCGAGGTCGGCGAGCAGCTCGTCGTAGCGGGCGGCGGCGACCCGGCGGGCGGCGTTCCACGCGGCCAGGCGGGTCAGTTTGGCGCGCAGCACGACCGCCTGCAGGCCGTCGAGGCGGCTGTTCATGCCGATGATGTCGTGCACGTACTTCTTGAGGCCGCCGTGGTTGCCCAACGTGCGCACGGTGGTGGCGAGCGCCTCGTCGTCGGTGGTGACCGCGCCCGCGTCGCCGTACGCGCCGAGGTTCTTGCCCGGGTAGAAGCTGGTCGAGGCGATGCCGCCGGCGCCCGCGGTCCTGCCGAAGCGGGTCGCGCCCTGCGACTGCGCGCCGTCCTCCATGATCAGGATGCCCTCGGTGCCGGCGAGCCCGTCGCGCAGCCGCTCGACGGGGGCGAGCTGGCCGTACAGGTGCACCGGCACGATCGCCTTCGTGCCGCCGTCCACGGCGGACAGCGCGGCGTCGGTGTCCATGAGGTAGGTCTCGGGGTCCATGTCGACCAGCACGATGCGCGCGCCCGTACGGGCGGCCGCGCCGGCCGTCGCGATGAACGTGTTGGCCGGCAGGATCACCTCGTCGCCCGGCTTGACGCCCGCGGCGAGCAGCGCCAGCTCGATCGCGTCGGTGCCGTTGGCCACGCCGACGGTGTGCGCGACGCCGGAGAACGCCGAGTACTCCCGCTCGAAGGCCGCGACCTCCTCGCCGCCGACGAACGCGGTGTTCTCCATGACGCGCTTGAACCCGATGGCGACCTCCTCGGCCACCTCCGCGTGCTGCGCCTTCAGGTCTACGAGGGGGATGGACACGGTTGCTGACTCCTAATCTGGCAGTTCGAAGGAAACGTCTCGTAGCCGGCGCGCGGGCGCGCCCACCCACACCTCGCCGGCGGGGACGTCGCCGAGGACGACCGAGCCCATGCCGACCTGCGACCACGCTCCGATGTGGACCCCTTCACGCAGCAGCGCGCCGGAGCCGAGGTAGGCGCCCTCGCCGAGGACGGCGCCCCCGCCGACCCGCACCCCGGAGGCGATCGTCACGTAGTCGCCCACCTCGTCGTCGTGGGTGAGCACCGCGTGCGGCATCACCGCCACGTGGGACCCGACGGTCACGTCGGCGGTCAGCACGACCCCGGCGAGCAGCACGCTGCCCGGCCCGACGAGCGCGCCGGCCCCGACGGAGGCGGTGGGGTGCACGATCGTGGCGTAGCGCCCGGCCGGCAGGTCGAGCCGCTCCACGAGCCGGCGGCGCGAGGTGTAGTCGCGCGGGTTGCCGACGCAGACCACGACGTCCGCGTCGGGCAGGTCCGCCAGTGCCTTCAGGCCGCCGATGATCTCCACACCCGTGCGGTACGTCCCATGAAGCGCCTCGTTGTCGTCAAGGTAGCCGAGCAGCCGCCAGGTCGGGGTCGCCGCGTTAACGGCAGCCACGACGCTGGCGGTCTCGCGGGCGAAGCCGCCCGCCCCGACGATGACGAGGTCGCGGGTCATCGACTCGCCAGCTTGCGCAGCACCGCGACGACGTGGTCCTGGTCGTCGTCGGTGAGCGCGTGGTGCACCGGCAGGATGAGCGACCCACGGGTGATCCGCTCCGTGTTGGGCAGGTCGACGTGCGGGTGACCGGCGTACGCGGGCTCCAGGTGCGAGGCCATGATGCCCCGACGGGCCGAGACGCCGTTGGCGGCCAACTCGGCGAGCGCCTCGTCGCGGGTCGCCCCGAACGACGGCTCGAAGAGCACCCAGAACGACTGGTAGTTCGTGGTGCCGTAGGCCGGGTCGCGCACCGGGACGAGCCCGTCGATGTCGGCGAGCAGCTCCTGGTAGCGCTGCGCGATCGCGCGGCGCTGGGCCACGATCCCGTCGAGCCGGCCGAGCTGCACCAGGCCGACCGCGGCCTGGATGTCCGTCATCCGGTAGTTGTAGGCGGTCTCCAGATACGCCTCGAGCACCGGCTGCGCGCTGGCGTGCCGGTCGGCGGCGGAGACGTTCATGCCGTGCTCGCGCAGCCGGCGCAGCCGGACGGCCACCTCGGCGTCGTCCACGGTGACCATGCCGCCCTCGCCCGTGGTGATGAGCTTGCGCGGGTGGAACGACCAGGCCGAGATGAGCGAGCCGGCCCCGACCGGCTCCCCGTACGCGGTGGAGCCGGCGCCGCAGGCGGCGTCCTCGACGAGCGGGATGCCCCACTCCGCGGCCGCCGCGCGCAGCGCGCGGGTGTCGAACGGCACGCCGCCCTGGTGCACCGCGACGATCGCGCGGGTGCGCCCGGTGCGCACCGCGTCGGTCGTCTCGACGCTCAGGTTGCCGGTGGCCAGCTCGACGTCGGCGAAGACCGGGACGGCGCCCACGTAGCGGGCGGCGTTGGCGGTCGCGATGAACGACAGCGACGGCACGATGACCTCGTCACCGGCCTGCACGCCAGCCGCGATGAGCGCGAGGTGCAGACCGGTGGTGCAGGAGCTGACGGCCACGCCGTGCTCGGCGCCCACGAGGGCGGCGAACCGCTTCTCGAACTCGGCGACCCGGGGACCCTGCGCGACCCAACCGGAGCGGACCGCCTCGGCGGCCGCCTGCGCCTCCTCCTCACCGAGGAGGGGGATCATCACCGGGATCTTGCGCTCGCTCATGCTCCGACCTGCTCAACGCCGGCCGCGCGCTCCGCGCGCCACCAGTCGACCAGGCTTTGCAGGCCCTCGTGCAGGCCGAGCTCGGCGCGGAAGCCGAGCTTCTCGGCGGCCGCGTCGGTGGAGGCCAGGCGGCGGGTGACGCCGTTGACGGCGCGGGCCGGGCCGTGCTCGGGCGCCAGGTCGGACTTCATCACCTCGGACAGCGCGGCGGCCAGCTCCTTGAGGCTGGTCTCCTCGCCGCTGGCGATGTTGAACACCTCGTCGGTGAGGTCGGCCTCGGCCGCCAGGATGTTGGCGCGGGCGATGTCGATGACGTTGACGAAGTCCATCGTCTGCAGGCCGTCGCCGAGGATCAGCGGCGGGGTGCCCGACTCGATGCGCTCCATCCAGCGGATGAGCACCTCGGTGTAGAGGCCGTAGATGTCCATCCGGGGGCCGTACACGTTGAAGTAGCGCAGCGCGACGTAGTCCAGGTCGTACATCGACTTGAAGCTGCGCAGCATGCCCTCGTTGAACGCCTTCGCCGCGCCGTAGAACGTGTCGTTGTTGTACGGGTGGTGGCGCTCGGTGGTCGGGAACTCCTCGGCCAGGCCGTAGACCGACGCCGACGAGGACGCGATGACCTTCTTCACACCGGCCTGCTGGGCCGCCTCCAGCACGTTGAACGTGCCGTCGACGAGCACCTCGTTGGCCAGCCGCGGCTCCTCCGCGCACTGGGTGATACGGATCGCGGCGAGGTGGAAGACCAGGTCCTTGCCCTCGGTCAGCTCGCGCACCAGGGCGGCGTCGCGGATGTCGCCCTCGACGACGCGCACCGGACCGTTCTCGACGGCCCACGCGATGTTGGCCTGCCGGCCGCGGACGAAGTTGTCCAGGACGACGACCTCGGCCGCACCGCCGCGGACCAGCAGGTCCACCACGTGCGAGCCGATCGTGCCGGCGCCACCGGTGACCAGGGCGCGGGAGCCGGAAATGGGAACAGCAGCGGTCATCGGGCACTCTCCAGGGGGGTCGTCGCGAGTTTTCCGGAGAAGCGCTTTTCTTCGGAGGAAAATCCGCGACTAAGCGGTATAGCGGCACCACCGTCGGCGAGACTACGCGACGCGGCTTCGAGGATCTCCAGAACCCGCAGGCCAGCGCGGCCGTCGGTGAGCGAGGGGATGCCGGTGTGGATGGCCTCCGCGAACGCGTTGACCATCTGGCCGAGCGCCTCCTTCTCCACCAGCGCCGGCGCGATCATGTCGCCCGAGCGGTAGGAGACCTGCATCGAGCGGCGCTCGTCCACGCCCAGCTCATCGGGGGTGGCGACGTCGACGCCCCGGTCGTAGATGCCGATGCGCTGGGTCGGGTTGAGGTCGTCCCAGACCAGCGTCCGCTTGGAGCCGCCGACGATCGTCGTGCGCACCTTGATCGGCGACAGCCAGTTCACGTGGATGTGGGCGATGGCACCGGTGTTGAGCGCCAGCGTGAGATATCCCACGCAGGAGTTCCCGGCCCCGATCGGGTCGGCGCCGTGCGCGCTCACCGACACCGGGTGGACGCCGTCGGGCAGCACGAAGTCGATGATGGACAGGTCGTGCGGCGCGAGGTCCCAGATGACGTCGATGTCGCGCTGCACGAGGCCGAGGTTGATGCGGACCGAGTCGAGGTAGTGCAGCTCGCCCAGCTCGCCCGAGTGCAGCGCCTCGCGGATGCGCGTCACCGCGGGCGTGTAGCAGTACGTGTGGTCGCACATGACCGTCAGGCCGCGGTCCTCCGCCTCGGTGACCAGCTTCAAGCCGTCGGCGTACGTCGCGGCGAGCGGCTTCTCCACGAGCACGTGCTTGCCGGCGCGCAGCGCCTTCAGCGCCACCTCCAGATGCGTGCCCGCCGGGGTGGCGATCGCCACAGCGCCCACGCGTGGGTCCGCCAGCACGGCATCCAGGTCGTTGGTCGCCTCGACCGTCGAGTACGCGCCGAGCACCTTGCGGGCGCGCGCCACGTCGAGGTCGACGACCGAGGTGAGCCGGAATGCGGCCGAGCCGGAGAAGTTGCGCACCAGGTTCGGGCCCCAGTAGCCGGCGCCGACGACGGCGATGCCGATCGGCTCGCGGTCGGCAGACGGAGAAGTCACTGATCCTCGCAGGAAATCGGGGGTGGCAGCGGCGACGCCGTGGCGGGTCTTCCGGACGACCGCGGCAAACGCGCGTGGCCGGGCGCAGTGGCGCCCGACTCTGGCAAGCTACCGCCCGCCACACGCGCGACGAAGCGGATGACGGATTTGCGGCAGACAGGCCCCGCCCAACAGGGAATTCGTTGCCGTTCAGGTAGCGTGCCGACGACACGACGTGACCATGAGACCCTGGAGTACGGCCATGACCCACGCCCCCACAGTGCGGATCGCCCCCAGCGCGGATGTTGACGAACGGGCCTCGGTCGGCGCCGGCACGTCGGTGTGGCATCTGGCACAGATCCGCGAGGACGCCGAGGTCGGCGAGAACTGCAACATCGGCCGCGGCGCGTACGTCGGCCCCGGGGTGCGCCTCGGCAGCAATGTGAAGCTACAGAACTACGCCCTGGTCTACGAGCCGGCGCAGCTCGGCGACGGCGTGTTCATCGGGCCGGCGGCCGTGCTCACCAACGACGAGTACCCCCGCGCTGTCACGCCGGACGGGCGGCTCAAGTCCGGTGCCGACTGGCACGCCGTCGGCGTGCTGGTGGGCGAGGGCGCCGCGATCGGTGCCCGCGCCGTCTGCGTGGCTCCGGTGCGGGTCGGGCGGTGGGCGCTCGTCGCCGCGGGCGCGGTGGTCACCAAGGACGTCCCGGACTACGCGCTCGTCGTCGGCGTGCCCGCGCGCCGCGTGGGTTGGGTCGGCCGGGCGGGCGTGCCGCTGGAGGCCACCGGCGAGGGCCGCTTCCGCTGCCCGACCACCGGCGCCGAGTACGTCGATACGGACGGACAGCTCGCCGAGGCCTGACGTGCGGGACGGCGGCCGGCCCGCACAGCCGGCCGCCGTCCACGGTCACGTGAGGCCGCAGCTGGACCCGCCGTCGACGCGGTAGATGTGCACCGCGTTGCCATCGGCGAAGTCGTCGGTGAACATCCCGGTGATCATCTGGAGCGTGCGGTTCTCGTCGAGCACCGTGACGGTGGCGTTGCCGACGCAGGGCAGCGAGAGCGTCGCCTTGCCCCCGGCGGCTTCGGCGGAACCGGCCAGGATGTAGAAGTGCCCGTCGTGCCACTTCACCGAGGCGTCGACGCCGTTCGGCGCGTTCAGCACGCCGTCGGCGAAGGGCGCGTTGAGCACCGGCGCCAGCGCCGCGATGCGCTTGTTGACGGCGGTCACGGCCGCCCGGTTGGCCGCGTAGCAGGGCTCGCGCAGGGCATGCTGGCTGCGGCAGTCACCGTAGAAACTGTGGTTGAAGTACATGATGCCCCGGGCGCCGTTTATGATCATGCTCCACACCGCGGCCGTGATCTGCTCCGGCTTGATCATGGGAGCGCCTTCGCTCGGCTGCCCGACCTCGACGAAGCCCCACACCGGCTTGCTGTTCGCCGGCTTGATCATGGACCGGACCTTCTCCACGACGAATCCGTAGTTGGCGGCGCGCCGGCAGGTCGCCTTGTCCAGGTCCTGGCCTTCGAAGATCGTCCCGCCCTCCCCGTGACCGCAGACGTTCTGGTCGGTGAACCAGTAGATGTCCGTGGAGACGACATCGGAGAAGGTGTTGACGAAGTGCTCGGCCTCGCCCTCGTCGAGCCAGAACAGCACGCCCTTGCCGTAGTTCGCGAAGCGCAACCGCTTGTCCTTCGGCAGCTCCGCGCGCTGCTTGTTGAGCAGGCTGTAGCCGCAGTCGGTCTGTCCCGACACGCAGATGTCGCCCTCGCCCGGGAAGTTGCCGGTCCACTTGCCGTTGCCGCCGCCCGCCCACATGTCGACCTCGTCGGCGAGCAGCCAGCCGACGGTCTCCTTGCCGTGATCGTCGCCGGCCTCGCTGGGGATGGCGTACATCTTGCCGTCCGCGATGGCCTGGAAGTTGGAGTCCGCGGTCAGTTCGACATAGGAGTTGAGGCCCGCCTCCTTGTCGACCCGCACGTCGTCGGCGCTGGCGACGCTCTCGTACCAGACCGCGATCGGGAAGAAGCCCGGATCGGTCGGCAGCCCGGGCGAGAACTTGGCGTAGTAGTCCGGACCGCCATCGACCGGGACCAGAACCGCGCCCGAGCCGCCGGGCTGCGCCCGGCCGTCGTTGGGTGTCGACCCCGGCTTCTTCGGCTCGGAGCCGCACGCGGCCACGACGAACAGCAGGAGAATCCCGATGGTCACACGTGCTTTGGCGCGGCGTGGGTGTCGCCCCAGCATTCGACAAACCTCCTATTGGAACGGTTCCACCAACCGCCGCGCTACTGACCCTGCTGCAGCACACCAGCCGTACGCACTGCCCGACGGGGGTGGGTCAGTCGCCAGACGGTCCCGCAGAAACCGATAAGAATGGCGAGCATCGATGAGTACGTCGTAAAGCTCAGCGAGTCGAACGTGAACGCCGCGAACAGGGCCACGAACTGGATCGACAGCAGGGCCGCGCACAGCTCGCGGTCGGCCTGCGTCGCCGCACGCCGCAGGGCCTTGTAGGCCATCCAGGCCGCTACCGCGTGCAACGCGAGCATGGCGGCGACGCCGGCCAGGCCATTGGTCAACGCGGTGGAGAACCATTGATTGTCCAGGTACTGGTACATGGGAGAGACCCAGGTGCCGGTGCCGCGACCGAGCCAGGGCCGCTCCACGAAGTACTCAGCGACCATGTCGTACCGGTCGGTGCGCGAGCTGATGCTGGTGTCCTGCCCCGCCTGGGTGAACATCTCCACCAGCGTCCGCATCAGCTCGGGTTTGGCGGCGACGGCGGCCGCGATCGCGCCGATGCCGAGCACCAGCATGTTCCACCGCGTGCGCCAGTCCCAGACCAGCATCATGAAGATGAACACCATGCCGGCCGCGACGATCGCGGTGCGCGACACCGTCGTCGGGATGCCCGCGCCGATCACCAGCGTGAGCAGGCCCATGCGCAGCTTCTCGTTGCGGGTCTTCGCCAGGCGCAGGAAACAGACGGCGACGGGCAACGCCATCGCCATCAGCGTGCCGAACTCGATGTAGTGGCCGGTGGTGCTCGCCACCCGGAGGCCGTCGCCGCGGCCGGTCAGGTCGGGCACCCAGCCCTTCTCCTGCAGGCCGGGCACGATCAGATACTGGGTGACGTCCGTGAACGTCGCGTACTGGATGAGGCCGACCAGCGCGATGAAGCCGCAGCACCAGATGAAGGCCCGCAGCACGGCCCGCAGCTGCCCCCAGTTGGGGATGCCGTCGGCGGCGACCAGGATCAGGCCGAGAAAGGCCGCGTCGAGCAGGAGCCACCGGTCGGCCGAGTTGCTCTCGACCGTGGTCAGTCCGCGCAGCGAGCCGACCGCGTAGCCGATGAGCACGACGACGAAGAAGAACAGGACGACCCACCGGATGGGTTGTGGCCCCACCTGCACCAGATGCGGATTGAGCCGGGTCAGCACCCACCAGACGAACAGGAGCATGCCGACGACAGTGGCCGGCCGGCCGACGTCCGTGAGGCCCGGCACGATGAGCCGGGCCGGGAACAACGACAGCAGAGCGAACGTGACGATCAGCAGCAACCCCGTGCCGAGACGCGTACGCATCCGACGCGTCCGGTACGTCCGATCAGAAAGCCGCGACGGCTCCAGATCGACTGGATGCACCGCCGCAGAGGTCACTGATCTTTCCCTTTTCCGGCGGCCCAACGCCCGCCCGCGAGCGGCAGCACGATCGTCTCGTCCTCCGGCGCCCGCGCGCTGCTGTCGTGGTCAGCGGTCGGGTCAACGTCCAGCATGACCGGGACGCTGGACGCCGGCGGCTTGTCGACGGAGACATACTGCAGGTTGAGGACCGAGGTCTCATCCGCCGCCCGGGCCGCGGCGTCCGCGCCGGGCAGGGCGTATGTCTGCGGCTGGGGCGCCGAGAGGGCCGGCAGCGCCACCCCGCCGGGCATCGCGCCCAGCGTCGGCGCGTGCGGGGCGACACGCTCGATGTTCGCGGCCGCGCGGCGGCGCAGGAGGGCGTCGAACGCGACGGTGAGTGCGATGGTGAGCAGAATGCCCGCGACGCCGATGACCACGCCGGCGCGGACGACCTTCGTGTTGCTCTTGACCAATGTGTCACCGGACACGAGACGCTCGCTGCTGATCATACCCTGGGCCTTCACCCCGCGGCTGCGCTGCATGTCCGCGATCCGCTGGTTGAGCAGGTTCGCGAGCTGGTCCACTGTCGCGTTCGCCTTGGTCGGGGAGTCGCCGACCACCTCGATGGTGACGAGGGGCGCGAAGTCGCTGTTCGTGACGGTGTAGGTCTTGCTGAGCCCTGCGGCCTTGAGGCCGTCCTCGGTCGCCTTGCCCTGCAGGCTCAGCGAGGCGGCCCGCATCAGGGCGTCGAGACCCAGATCGACATACGGGTTCTGGTAGTTCTTCTCCTGCGAGGGCAGGATGTTGCTCGGTGCGGGGTTCGGCGGAATCAGCTGCACGCTCGTCGTCGCGATGTAGTCGGGCTTGACGTCCTGCAGAATGAACACCGTGGCTAGTCCGGTGATGACCAGCAACGGCGCGGTGATCGACCACCGTCTGGCCAGAAGCTTAGCCAGGTCCCAGAAGTCCACTGTCTTTCCTCTCCACTGACGTGCAAACATCTCTGCCGCAATACGCTACGGGCCGCCTGAGTCTCCAATGACCCGTCAACCCTGCGCAAGCCAGCACAGACTGCCCCGTTGACGCCAATGACCTGCGACAACGATACGACGTAAGGATGCTGATCCGATCGGGTCGGCGGGTCGGCATCCCGACAGCTCAGCGCACCTCGCCTGCCGGTTCGGGCGCGCCACTCTCCGGCCTACCCCATCCGGCTCGCGGTGTCCAGTTCGGCGACCGTCGGCGCCGGGCGGCCAGCGCCGTCATCGCGACGTAGCAGACGGCGGCCGGCCACAGCCTGGGCGCCGGCAGCACGACATCGCGCAGCCAGGACGTCGACGACGAGCCCTTGACCGGATCGGCGAGAAGTTGCTGCGGCTCGCCTTCCGCCCGCGCCCAGGCCTGGAACTGCTCGTTGCCCTCGCGGGCCCGGGCCAGCCGGTTGACCAGGTCGTTGGCGCTGCGCGGCGCGGGCACCCGGACCGGCACGTCCACTTCGCGCTTGGCGTCCGCCGCGACGACCGCGTCCAGGAAGAGGTCGTCCGCGATGATGTCCGGGAACTCGTCGAAGCGCTCACGGACGGACCGCGAGATGGCGATGACGCCGCGCCCGAACAGTCGACCCCGGAAGACCGGCAGCTGCGCGTTGACGTCGTAGTAGGCCCGCACCAGCCAGGAGCTGTGGTCGACGTCCACCACGGGGCGCGGCACCGCGGCGTGCACGCCGGGCGTGGCGAGCGCCTCGCCGAGTGCGCGGACGGCCTGCGGCGCGAGCGCGATGTCGGCGTCGAGGTAGATGCGCGGCCAGCCGGTCGCGACCTCTTCGGCGGCGTTGATGGCCGCGGTCTTGGACGCCTTCTCGATCTCCACGACTTTGACGCCGAAGCCACGGGCGACATCGGCCGTGCGGTCGCGGCAGCCGTTCGCCGCGACGATCACCTCGATGTCAGGGCCGAAGTCAGGTGCGTGCACGAGAGCCCGCAACGTCTCGGCGATCCCGGCCTCTTCGTTGTAGGCAGGGATGATCACAGTGATAGGCATGTCCGTCCCGGGGGTCGATCGGAGCGATGCTCATGTTCACCGCATCCGCGCCGGAGCGACAACCCGACGAACGGCCACGGGCTCTATCGAGTAGCCGACACCGCATCGGTTCACATCCCGCCTGAACTGGCCTGCCAGCAGCACCGATCAGCCCGGTAGGGTGATCGGATGCGGGACGTGACGGGCGCGGGAAGCGCGATGGTCCAGACGACGCCGCCACGACGCCGCGTCAACCTCTACGGCGTGCAGTTCGACGCCGTCACCGAAGGCGATGTCATCGCGATGGTGCGGGCTGACCTGTCCCAGGGGCGGGGCGGCCGCATCATCACGCCCAATGTGGACATTCTGCGGCGCGCCGCGAAAGAGCCCGAGGCACGTGCCCACATCGAGGCCTCCACCGTCGTCGTCGCCGACGGCACGCCGCTCATCTGGGCAGCCCGCCTCGCGGGCAAGGCACTACCCGCCCGGGTTCCCGGCTCCGATCTCATCTGGAGCCTCAACGAGGCCGCCGCGCTGGACGGGCGATCGGTCTACCTGCTCGGCGGTGAGCCGGGCACCGCCGAGATCGCTGTCGAGGTGCTGCGGCGCCGCTTCGCCGGCATCCGCATCGCCGGCCACATGAGCCCACCCTTCGGCTTCGACACCCGCCCCGAGGAGTACGCGCAGATCTGCGCCGACGTGGCCGCCACCCAGCCGGACATCATCTTTGTCGGGTTGGGCTTCCCGAAGCAGGAGCGGGTCATCGCCCGGCTACGGGAGAGCCTGCCGCAGACGTGGTTCATGGGCTGCGGCGCGGCCATCGGCTTCGTCGCGGGCGTGCACTCGCGGGCGCCCGGGTGGATGCAGCGCAGCGGGCTGGAGTGGGTCCACCGGTTGGGCCGGGAGCCGCGCCGGCTCGCTCGCCGCTACCTGTTGCACGACACCCCGTTCGCCGTCCGCCTGCTCAGCCGCAGTCTCGTGGAACGACTCATCCGCGGCGACGGCGCGAAGACGCCGACGCCACGTCCGGTGCCGACGCCACGTTCGGCGCCGGCACCCGCCGGCCACGCGAGCGGGGCCGTCAGCGTGCCGACGCCACCGCCGGTGCCAGTGCCCCGGCAGCGGGGTGAGGCGGTCGGCATCGCGCGGCCCTACCTGACCGCGCCGCCCGCCGACGGTGACACCACACGGGCGAGAGGCGTCATCCGGGTGGCCCCACCGTCCGATGGGCCCACCCCGTAGAACCCACTGTGGACCCGCCGACGTATGGACTGTTACGTGCGGAACTCAGTGCCCCGGAACACGCGCAATGACCCAAAGGTCGGCTGCTCCGGCCCGTCCGCCGTCACGTCACATTCCGGCAGTGCGCAAAACGTGCGGCATAGGTTCCACAGCATTTCAGCATTCGTGCGGTGACCCATCGCTGCGACTCAGTAACCCCACGCTCACGTGGTGGTAGGCCTCAGCCCGCCGGTGGCAACGTAACGTCGGTGAAGGCCGCGACCGTACGGTCGGCGTACGCGCTGGCGTCGCCCGCCTCCATGGGGCCGTCCCACTCGCGCGGCAACGGCGCGCGACCCGGTGCCACCCGGCGCACGACCTCGTCGAGCACCGTCTCCGCGTCGCCGACCCACAGGTGCTTCGCCCCCGGTACGCCGATGACCTCGGCCTGCGGGATGGCCGCGAACCGCGTGGTCGCCTCCGCCGGCCGCAGGTAGTCGTCGAACTCGGGCACCAGCGCCACCACCGGTTTGCCCGACGACGCCCAGACGGCGAGGTCGGCGTCGACGGCCGAGCGCAGGGGCGGGGAGAGCAGGATCGCGCCCACCACGCCGGGCTCGCAGCCGTAGCGCAGGGTCAGGTCCGTGCCGAACGACCAGCCCAGCAGCCACACGGACGGCAGGTCGGCGAACTCCGCGTACTCGATCGCGGCGGCGACGTCGAAGCGCTCCCCCACGCCGCCGTCGAAGGCGCCCTGCGAGGTGCCGCGCACGCTGGTCGTGCCCCGGGTGTTGAACCGCAGCACGGCCAGGTCGGCTAGCGCTGGCAACCGCCAGGCGGCCTTGCGCAGCACGTGGCTGTCCATCATGCCGCCGTGGGTGGGCAGCGGGTGCAGGCAGACCAGCGTCGCCACCGGCGGCCTGTCGGCCGGCAGCGCCAGCTCGCCCACGAGGGTCAGGCCGTCGGCCGTGTGCAGCTCGATGTCCTCGCGCCGGGCGGGCAGGATGGAGTTCGCGCGGATCGTCGTCACGTCCGCCATGATCCCGCAGTCCCCCGGCCGTCGCGTCGGGTGGGTCCGCGCCGGTCCCGGGCCCGCCAGCAGGCCGTGTGCCAGTGACGTCGGTCACCCAGGTCGCCGCGCCCGTCGGCCGGCCAGGCCACGACGTGCGCCACCCCGGGGGCGATCTCGTGGTCACAGCCCGGGCACCGGTACGCCTTCACGGCCGCGCCCGCCGGCACCGTGCGAACCGCCCACTCGCCGTCGGTCCACTGCTGGACGGCGGGCAGGCCGCGCCGGGCCCGCTCCTCGTCGAGCGGGCCGGTGTCGTCAATCCGGCGATGTCGACGGGGCATGCCGCCAAGGTTAACCGCGCAGGCCGCCACCTGACTTGTGACCCAGACGACCGGCCGTCACGAGCTGGCGCAGCAGCGGGGCGGGCGAAAGGTCCGGATCCCTGGCGTAGGAGTAGATGTTGTTCTGGATCGTCAGCGACGTGTCGAGGCCGACGGCGTCGAGCAGCGCGATCGGCCCGAGCGGGTACCCGCAGCCGAGCGTCATCGCGTGGTCGATGTCGTCGGCGGTGGCGTAACCGGCCTCCAGCATGGCGACGGCGTCGTTGAGGTACGGGAAGAGCAGGCCGTTCGTGATGAACCCGGCCCGGTCGCCGCACTCGACGACGCGTTTGCCCAGCGTGCGCCCCAGCGACCGCGCGACCGCCACGACGCCCGGCCAGGTGCGCACGGTGCGGACCACCTCGATCACCGGCGCGCTGGCCGGGTGCATGAAGTGCAGGCCGACCACGTCCCCCGGCCGCTTGGTCGCCATCGCGCAGTCGAGCACGGACAGGCTGGCCGTCGTGGTCGCGAGCACCGTGCCCGGCCGGCATACGGAGTCCAGCTCCGCGAAGACGGCGCGCTTGACCGCCGGGTCCTCGGTCACCGCCTCGATGACGACGTCCACTTCGGAGAAGCCGGCATAGCCGCCGCGCCCCGCCGTCGTGACCACGGTCAGCCCGGCGTCGCGCAGCGTGGCGGCGATGCCCGTCGCCATGGCGCCCGACCCGACCACGCCCACCGTGCCGGCGAAGGGCTCGGCGTCCGGCTGGGGCAGGGGCGTCAGCTCGTCGGCCACCACCGTGCCCGACCCGGCCCGCTCGTACGCATAGAAGCCCTGGCCGCTCTTGCGGCCCAGCCGACCGGCTGTGACGAGCTGGCGCAGCATCGGCGCGGCCGCGTGCCGGCGGTGCCGACCGCCGCGCTCCCACATGGTGTCGAGCACCTCGACGGCGGTGTCGAGCCCGATGAGGTCCAGCAGCTCCAACGGCCCCATCGGCAGCCCGCCGCTCACGCTCATGGCGACGTCGATGTCCTCCCGGGAGGCGTACCCGTCCGCGTACATCCGCACGGCGTCGTTGAGGTAGCCGAAGAGCAGCCAGTTCGCCACGAAGCCGGCCCGGTCGGTGACGCTCACGGCCGTCTTGCCGAGCCGCTCGCACAGGCCCACCACGGCGGCGGTGACGGCCGGGTCGGTGACCACTGTGGACACGACCTCGACCAGGCGCATCACCGGCGCGGGGTTGAAGAAGTGCACGCCGATGACGCGGGCGCCCCGGCCCGTCGCCGCCCCCACGTCGGTGACCGACAGCGAGCTGGTGTTGGTGGCGAGGATCGTGCCGGGCGCGCAGACCCGGTCCAGGTCCGCGAAGATCCTCCGCTTCAGATCCAGACGCTCGGGTACGGCCTCGACGACGAGATCCGCGTCGGCCAGCCCGTCCAGGCCGACGGCGAAGGTGACCCGGCCCAGCAGCGCGTCCCGGTCCCCGGCGGACAGCCGGCCGCGCGCGACGGCCCGCTCGGTGGACCGCGACAGGATCGCCCGGCCGCGCTCGAGCGCCTCGTCGGACACCTCGACGGCGACCACGTCGAGCCCGCTGCGCGCGAGCACCTCGACGATCCCGGCCCCCATGGTGCCGAGGCCGACCACGCCCACCTTGTTGATCTCGTGCGCCACGCCGCGCCTCCCGTCGTCACCGCCCGCCCAGCGGGCCCCGACGTGAGTCTGCCATCCCTACTTGTCAGTAATAATCGCGCATCAGGTCCTCGACCCAGGCAGGTTCCCGCAGGTCCCCGCGCGGACCGAAGCCGGCCATGTACGGCTTGACGTCGAGCACCGGCGTGCCGTCGATCGCGTCGAGCCCGCCCACGACCAGGTCGAGCCCGTTGACCGCGAGCAGGTTGCAGCGCGAGACGCCGATGCGGTTGGGTCGCTGGCGACCCCGCTGCGCGAAGATGCCCACGAGCGGCCAGTCGGGGTTGCCGCGCGGCCGGCGGGCGCCGTACTCGATGGTGTCCGGGTCGACCCGGTCAAAGAAGTACACGACCTCCAGGTGCGAGAAGTCGCTCAGCCCGGCGGTCGCGTCCGCGGTGAAACGGTCGGACCGAATGCGGATGATCGCGGTCTCGGGCGCCCAGTGGTCGTTGTAGGGCTCGGTGCGCCCGCCGATCACCTGCCCGACGGGCTCCACACTGATGCTCACGGCGACACCTCGAACAGCTCCGCGGCGCGGGTCAGCCAGCGGCCGACGTCGTCGGCGTGGTACGGGTGCTCGTCCGGCTCGATGCCCGCGAGGAAGTCGGCGTAGACGGCGGCGAGCCGCAGCGCCTCCACCGGCCGCAGCAGCTCGACGCTGGTGCGCGGGTCGCTGCCCGGCACCTCGGCCCGCCAGCGCGCGGCCCACTCGTCGATCACGATGGCCGCCTCGTCGGCCGCCATGCGGTCGGTCAGCCGGAGCACATCGAACCCGGGCTGCCCGATGAACGAGTCGCCCCAGTCGATGATCGTGCGCGCGTCGCCGCCGATGACGTTGCCCGGGTGCAGGTCGCCGTGGACGAGCGTGTCGGGCAGGCCGCACGCCGCCACCCGGTCCAGCCGGTCAGCCAGGCCGTCGACGAGGGCGCGCAGCCGCGGGTCCGGCGTGCCGTAGGACTCGACGACCCTGGTGAGGTAGGCGAGCAACTGCGGCCGGCGCCGGTCGGGCACGCCGTCCGCCAGCAGGTGGGGCACGCTGTCGATGGCGGCGAGCTGCAGATAGTGCAGGTCGTCGGCGATCTGGCGGCGGGTCTCGACGCCCGCGCCGTAGAGGTCGTCGCCCTCGACGTGGGCGAGCAGCATGCGGGCGTCCTCCGCGACGAGCAGCGGCGTCACCCGCTTGCTGCCGGCGGCCCAGGTGAGCACGGCCGGCTCGTGGGCGAAGAAGCTCGGCACCTGCTTGAGCCAGTAGGGCCCGGTGGGGGTGGACAGCCGCCAGACGGTCGACAGGTTCCAGGTGCGCTGCTGGACGGCCCCGGTCACCGGGCCCCGGCCGCGCTCGTCTAGCGCGCGGGCCGCCCAGGCGAGGGTCTCGGCCGGGCCGCCGGGGTGGGCGTAGGCGGCGCGCAGCGGGTGCGGGGCGAGGTCCACCTGGGCGGGGGCGAAGGTCACCGCGGGCGCGGGCGACAGCAGCTGGCCCAGGTAGGTGACCTGGCCGCCGGCGGCGTCCGCGCCGTCGTCGGCCCGCAGCAGGCGCAGGACCGCGAGGTCCAGGCCGAAGCGGTCGCGCGCGGCGGTCTGGATCTCGGATGTTTCCGGCCAGAACGGAACGGACACGTCGAAGGCCGGCAGCTCCCCGAGGAGGTGGCCTTCCTCATCGATAACGATCAGCGTGACGGTACGGGACACGGTGACCGACATTAGGCGATCCGCGCCGGTCACGGGTGCCGGGGGCCGGGGGCGGTGACGTCTCACGTCTATTGATCTCTTACAGTCACGGCGTGCGGTCAGTTCTGATCACGGGGGTTTCGAAGGGCCTGGGCTCGGCCTTCTTCGAGGAGTTCGTCGGCGCCGGGGACCGGGTGCTGGCCATCGGCCGGCGCTTCACCGAGAACCAGTACGCGCGCGAGCGCGCCGAGCCGCAGCGTATCCGGCTGCGCGTGACCGACCTGGCGTACCCGGCCTCGTTGCCCACCGCCGCCGAGCTCGCCTCGTTCGTGCACGGGGCGTCGGAGATCATCCTGATCCACAACGCGGCCACGGTGCGCCCCATCGGCGCGATCGGCACGCTGCCGCCCGACCAGGTCGCCTACGCCGCGTCGGTCAACTTCGTGGCGCCGATCCTGCTGACGAACGCGCTGCTGGCCACCGGGGTGATCCGCCCGACGGGCGAGGGCGCCGGCGCGGCCGCGGTGCCGCTGACCGTGCTGTTCATCTCGTCCGCCGCCGCGCACCGGCCGGTCGGCGGCTGGGCGGTCTACGCCGCCACCAAGCGCGGCGCCGAGGCGTTCTTCGACGGCCTGAGCGCGCAGCACGCCGAGGACGGCCGGGTGCGCGTCATCAACATCAACCCCGGCGTCATGGACACCGAGATGCAGGAACAACTTCGCGAGTACGCCAAAAGCGGGGTGTACTTCCCCGACGGCGAGCGCTTCGTGAGCCTGCACACCCACCGCGAGCTCCCGCACCCGCTCGAAGTGGCCCGAAAGATCATCGCGGACACCCTGCACTGAGGGCCTACCGATCGGTAGCATCCGGGCTATGAGCGCCGTCCCCCTCATCCCCGGCGTGCCCGTCATCGAAGACGGCACGCTGACCTCCACCAACCCGGTCACCGGCGCCGTCGTCGGCACATTCCCCGTAGCCGGCGCCGAGGACCTCGCGGCCGCGGTCGCCGGCGCGCGCGAGGCCGGCGCGTGGTGGCGCAGGCTGGGCTTCGACGGCCGGCGCGAGCGCCTGCTGCGCTGGGCCGGCGCGATCGCCCGCCGGCTGCCGGAACTCACCGCGCTCATGCACGCCGAGGGCGGCAAGCCGGTCGCCGACGCCACCGTCGAGGCGGCCGCGGCGCTGGAGCACCTGGCGTGGGCGGCGAAGAACGCCCGGCGCGTGCTGCGGCTGCGCCGCCAGCGCGGCTCCATCATGCTCGCCGAGTTCTCGGCCTGGCTCGAATACCAGCCGTACGGGGTCGTCGGCGTCATCGGCCCGTGGAACTACCCCATCCACACCCCCATGGGGTCGCTGGCCTACGCGCTCGCCGCCGGCAACGCGGTCGTCTTCAAACCCAGCGAGTACACCCCGGCGATCGCCGACTGGTACGTGCAGCGCTTCGCCGAGGTGGTGCCGGAGCAGCCCGTACTCCAGATTGTCTTCGGCGGCGGGGAGACCGGCGCCGCGCTCGTGGCCTCGGGGGTCGACAAGGTCGCGTTCACCGGGTCCACCGCCACCGGCAAGAAGATCATGGCGGCCTGCGCCGAGACGCTGACGCCGGTGCTGCTGGAGTGCGGCGGCAAGGACGCGATGATCGTCGACAGCGACGCCGACCTGGACGCCGCCGCCGACGCCTGCTGCTGGGGCGCACTCACCAACGCGGGCCAGGCATGCGTGAGCATCGAGCGGGCGTACGTGGTGGCCCCGGTCTACGACGCGTTCCTCGACAAGCTCGTCGGGCGCGTGTCGAAGCTGCGGGTCGGCGGCGACGCCGACGCGGACCTCGGCCCGATCACCATGCCCGGGCAGATCGACATCATCGCCCGGCACATCGACGACGCGCTGTCGCGCGGCGGGCGGGCCGTCGTCGGCGGACGCGAGGCGGTCCAGCCGCCGTTCGTGCACCCGACGATCCTGGTCGACGTCCCGCAGGACTCGACGGCCATCACGGAGGAGACGTTCGGGCCGACGCTGACGGTCACGAAGGTGGCGGACGCGGACGAGGCGGTGCGCCTGGCCAACGCGACGTCCTACGGCCTGGGCGGCGCCGTGTTCGGCAGGGCACGGGCGCTGTCGCTGGCCCGCCGCATGCGCTCGGGCATGACCGCCGTCAACGGCACGCTGTCGTTCGCCGGCATGGGCTCGCTGCCCTTCGGCGGTACGGGCGACTCCGGCATCGGGCGCATCCACGGCGCCGACGGCCTGCGCGAGTTCGCCCGCCCCAAGGCCATCACGAAACGCCGCGCCCCGTCCCTGATCCCCTCGACGACGTTCGACCGCACCCCCACGGACACGTCCCGCATCGTCAAGATCGTCCGCCTCCTCCACCGCCACCGCTGACCCACCCGCGCGGCACTTCCCGCCCCGCCGGTCTTCGGAATCAATCTTGGGACGAAACACGCGGATATCCGCGTGTTTCGTCCCAAGATTATTTGAACTGATCGATTAGCGGGGACATCTCGGAAAAGTGCGATCGGCGTGCGAACACGCAACCGCATCCCACGCGTGCCGGCGGAGGGCGCGGGTTAGAAGAGGGTGAGGTCGTCGCGGGTGATGCCGCGGAGGGCGTCGTAGTCGACGACGACGCAGCGGATGCCGCGGTCCGTCGCCAGGACGCGGGCCTGGGGCTTGATCTCCTGGGCGGCGAAGATGCCGGTCACGGGGGCGATCAGCGGGTCGCGGGCCAGCAGGTCCAGGTAGCGGGTGAGCTGCTCGACGCCGTCGATGTCGCCGCGCCGCTTCACCTCGACGGCGACGTGCGCGCCGGTCGCGTCGCGGCACAGCAGGTCGACGGGGCCGATCGCGGTCATGTGCTCGCGGCGCACGAGGGTGAAGCCGACGCCCAGCGCCGACGGGGACGCGGCCAGCAGCTCCTGCAGGTGCGCCTCCACGCCGTCCTTGCGCAGGCCCGGGTCGACGCCCAGCTCGTGGGTGGTGTCGTGGAGGATCTCGTCGAGGGTGATACGCAGCTCCTCGCCGGCCTTGTTCACCACCCGCCACACGCCCGGCGCCTCTTCGAGACGGCAGGGCGGGCTCATCCAGTTCAGCGGCTTGTACGCCTTGTCGTCGGCGTGGATCGAGATCGAGCCGTCGGCCTTGACCATGAGCAGCCGCGTGGCGAGGGGAAGATGCGCGGTGAGTCGTCCGACATAGTCCACCGAGCACCGAGCGATAACCAGACGCACCGCAGCAGCCTACGCGAGCCGTCCCGCGTCGTTACGCGCCTGGGCACGATTTGCGAGCAAGTGTCATGCTTACCGGGTGCTGGAGACTTTGACGGGGATCGGTCTGGCGACCTCGGCCGGACTGAACGCGTACATCCCCCTGCTCGCCGTCGGCCTCCTCGGTCGCTACACCAACCTGATCAGCCTGCCCGGCTCGTGGAACTGGCTGGAGAACGGCTGGGTGCTGAGCATCCTGACGGTCCTGCTGCTCATCGAGTTCGTCGCCGACAAGATCCCCGTGGTTGACCACGTCAACGACGTGATCCAGACGGTGGTCCGGCCCACCGCGGGCGGCCTGGCCTTCGGGGCCGCGTCGGGGGCGCAGACGGTCACCGTGGACAACCCGGACACGTTCTTCTCGGGCAACCAGTGGGTGCCGATCGTCGCCGGCATCGTCATCTCGCTCGTCGTGCACAGCGCCAAGGCCGCGATCCGGCCGGTCGTGAACGTGTCGACGGGCGGGGTCGGCGCGCCGGTGGTGAGCACCGCCGAGGACGTGGCGAGCGCCTCGCTGTCGCTGGTCGCGATCCTGCTGCCCGTACTCGTGATTGTGTTCATTGTTGGATTTTTCTGGTTTTTCTGGGTCATGTTCCGCAAGCTGCGGCGGTGGCGGGCCGAACGGAAGACGCGGAAAACCAAGGACCGCGACCTGGACCCGACACTGGTGCTACCGCCGCGGTAACGAAGTCGAGGGTGCCGGCGATTCTGTCGGCGGGATTCGACATAGTGGACCCCATGAGTTCTGAGGCCGCCATCGAGGTGGTGGGGCTGCGCAAGGCCTACGGCGACCACCAGGCAGTCGCCGGGGTCGACCTGCGGGTCGACAAGGGCGAGGTGTTCGCGCTGCTCGGCCCGAACGGCGCCGGCAAGACCACCACGGTGGAGATCCTTGAGGGCTACCGCAGGCGCGACGCCGGCGAGGTGAGCGTCCTCGGCGTCGACCCGGCGAAGGCCGACGCCGCCTGGCGCGCCCGCATCGGCATCGTGCTGCAGAGCACCAACCAGTTCGACAACCTCAGGGTCGGCGAGGTCGTGCGGCTGTTCGCGGGTTACTACCCGGACGCCGAGGACCCGGCCGTCGTTGTCGAGCGGGTCGGCCTGACGGCCAAGGCCGGCGCGGCGGTGCACACGCTCTCCGGCGGCCAGCGCCGCCGCCTCGATGTGGCGCTCGGCATCATCGGCCGCCCCGAGCTGCTCTTCCTCGACGAGCCGACGACCGGGTTCGACCCGCAGGCGCGCCGCGAGTTCTGGGGGCTGGTCCGCAACCTGGCCGCCGCCGGCACGACGATCCTGCTCACCACCCACTACCTGGACGAGGCGGAGGAGCTCGCCGACCGGGTCGGCGTCATCACCGCGGGTCAGGTGGTCGAGGTCGCGACGCCGGCCGAGCTGGGCGGGCGGTCCCAGGCGGCCGCGACGGTGTCGTGGGTGGAGCCCGACGGGCCGAGGTCCGCGCAGACCGACACCCCCACAGCCTTCGTACGTCAGCTCGTGTCGCGGTTCGGCGGCGCGGAGATCCCGGGGCTGAGCGTCACCCGGCCCACCCTGGAGGAGATCTACCTGAAGATGATCGGCGAGGAACGATGACCGAGATCACCGCCGCCCGGCCGGGCCTGCTCACGCTGGGCCTGCGGCAGGGGCGCTCGGAGCTCACGCGGTTCCTGCGCAGCCGCGAGGCCGTCGTGTTCACGATGCTGTTCCCGGTTCTGATGATCGTCATCTTCGGTTCGATCTTCACGTGGGAGATCTACCCGGGCGTCCAGTTCTCCCAGTACTTCGTGGTCGGCATGATCGGCGCGGGCCTCATGGCGACGGGCTTCCAGAACCTCGCCATCCAGATCCCCAGCGAGCGTGACCGGGGCGAGCTGAAGCGGCTGCGCGGCACCCCCATGCCGCCCGCGGTCTACTTCATCGGCAAGGTGCTCATGGTCCTGGCGGTCGCCGCGGCGGAGACCGTCCTGCTGCTGGTCTTCGCGGTCGCGTTCTACGGCGTGACCCTGCCGACCGAGGTGACGAAGTGGCTCACCTTCGCCTGGGTGAGCCTGCTCGGGGTCGCCTCCTGCACGCTGTGCGGCGTCGCGTTCTCGTCCGTGGCCCGCACGGCGCGCAGTGCCCCGGCCGTGGCCACCCCGATCGCGCTCGTGCTGCAGTTCATCTCGGGCGTGTTCATCAAGTTCACCCAGCTGCCGGACTGGATGCAGCAGATCGCCGCACTGTTCCCGCTGAAGTGGATCTGTCAGGGCCTGCGCTCGGTCTTCCTCCCGGCGGGCATGGCCGCCGAGGAGCCGGCCGGCTCGTGGGAGCTCGACCGGGTCGCGATGGTCCTGGTCGCCTGGTGCCTCCTCGGCCTGGTCCTGTGCCTGACCACCTTCCGCTGGACGACGAAGCGCGACGGCTGAGAATCAAAATCGAACATTTCGGGTACGCCCCAGCGACGACGCGCGCACGACCAGCTCGGGCGCGACGAGCACCCGCTGCGCGGGCCGCCGGTTGCCGTCGAGCAGGCGCGACACCATGAGTTCCACGGCGAGCCGCCCGACGTGGCTCTTCGGCGGCCGCACGGCCGTCAGCGCCGGGTCGGCCAGCTGCGCGACCTCGTCGTCGTACGACACGACGGCCAGGTCGTCCGGGATGACCACGCCGTGCTCCGCGCAGTACTGCGCGACCGACAGCGCGTCCGGGTCGCTGTGCACGATCAGCGCCGTGATGCCGCCGCGCCGGCAGTCGGCGAGGATGCCGGCGATGATCTCCCGATGGCCGGGCCGGTCCAGCGCCACGGACTCGCGCACCACCAGGGTGTCGGACATGCCGAGGTCGGCGGCCGCCGTGTGCCAGCCCTGCAGCAGGTGCGCCGAGGTGGGGCTGCCCCGCGACAGGACGAGCCCGATGCGCCGGTGGCCCTGCCGCCGCAGGTGATGGACGGCGATCTCCATGCCGAGCGCGTGGTCGCTGCGCACCCATTCCAGGGCCGTCGGCGTCCACCGCCGCGGCTGCCGCTCGACCAGGATCACGGGTACGGGCAGCTGGCCGATCCAGTCGAGCAGCTCGTCCGACCGTTCGCCGTCCACGCTGGGTGCGAGCAGCAGGCCCTGCACCTGGCCGTCGTCGACGAGCCGGCCGATCTGCCGGCGATCCTCGTCCGGGTCGTAGCTCGACCCGCGCAGCTGGACGTTCACCCCGAGCGCCGCCGCCGCGGCCCGGGCGCCGGCCACGATCGGCGGCCAGTAGAAGTCCAGCGACGGCACCACCATGCCGATGGTGAACCGGGTCGTGGCGCGGCGCGGCCGGTGCGCGGCGCCGGCCTGCAGCGGCAGGGTCGCCCCGCCGTGCACCTTGGCCACGAGGCCACGCTCGGCGAGGGCCGCGATGTCGCGGCGGATGGTCAGCTCACTGACCCCTAGCTCGCGGGCCAGGTCGCGCACCCGCACGGCGCCCTGCCCACGCAGTTCCGCCAGCAGGCGCTCCTGCCGCTGGGTACTGAACAGCCGCCCTGCCGTCACGAGACGCCCCACCCGGACCGAATATCGACGGACGCAGATGTTACCGCAGCTAGGCGCGCGGTGGTGCCGTCGACTCCCGGATGCGCAGCGCCGGGCTGATCACGACCCGGTGCGCGGGCCGGTCCGGGTCCGCCAACCGGTCGGCGACGAGGCGGACGGCGGCCCGGCCGATCGAGCGCCGGGGCGGCCGCACGGCCGTGAGCGGCGGCGTGAACAGGCCCGCGACCTCGTCGTCGTACGCCACGACGGACAGGTCACCGGGCACCGCCAGGTGGCGTTCCTCGCAGTGCTGGACGAGGGCGACGGCCTCCGGGTCCGCGTGGACCAGCAGCGCCGTCGTCCCGGTGGCCTGGCACCGGTCGAGGACGTCGTCCAGGGCCGCGTCCCGGTCGGGCGAGCGCGCGTCCGGCAGCAGCGCCTGCACCGTGGCGTCCGGGTCCAGCCCGTACGCCGCCGAGGCCTCCAGCCAGCCCCGACGCAGGTGCGCCCGGTGCGGGCTGTTGCCCGCGAGGACGAGGCCGACCTTGCGGTGGCCGAGGGAGATCAGGTGCCGTACCGCCATCGCGGCGCCGAGCGCGTGGTCGCTCACCACCGACTCCAGCACCGCCTCGTGCTGGCCCGCGACGGCCGTACGCTCCAGCAGCACCACCGGGATGCCGGTGTCGGCGAGCCAGTCGATGGTGCGCCCGGCCGTCGGCGCGTCCAGCCGCGGCGCGATGATCAGGCCGTCGACGCCCATCTTCTCGACGAGGCGGGTCAGCTGCGGCAGCTCGTCCTCGGTCTCGTAGCTCGAGCCGCGCAGGACCACCCGCATGTCCAGCTCCCGGGCGGCCTCCTCGGCGCCCCGGGCCACGTCGGGCCAGTAGTAGTCCAGCGACGGGACGAGCATGCCGAGCGTACGGCCGCTGAGCGAGTCCAGCCCCGTGGCCGGCATCTCCTCGGTGGCGTCGTCTGGCGTGATGAGCGCGACGCCGCCGTGCACGCGCCGCACGAGGCCCTCGGCGGCGAGCTGGGCGATGTCGCGGCGGATCGTGACGGCCGCGGCACCCAGCGCCTCGGTCAGGTCGGAGATCCGCAACGACCCGTCGCGCTGCAGCGCCGCGAGCAGTTGCTGCCGCCGCGCCACTTGAAGTGGTCCCCGGGCCTCACTCATGGATCACCTCCACGGTCAGCGTCAGCGTGCCGACCGCTCCGATCGACGTGACATCGATCTCCAGTCGGGTGAGTCGATCACCCCATACGTCGACGAGCATGGGGTCGTCGAGCACCCGTACCGTCACCGTGCCGGGCGCCGACGCGGGTTCCCAGATCAGGGCCACGCGGCCGGCCCCTTCCAGGGCCGTAACCTCGGCGCGACCCTCGTGGAGGCGCACCTCGCCGGCGATCAGCCAGCGAAGCGTAGTCGGCTCCTCCACTGTGGCCGGTGCCAGCTCCCACACGTCGGTGACCACGACACATCCACGTGCCCGGTCGAGGCGCGCGGTGCGTCGCCAGGTGCCCACGTCGGTGAGCGGGTAGGCGGCCGCGAGATCCAGCGTGAGGCCCGCGCCGTCGTCGATGACCGCCACGTCGCGCGCCGCGAACCGCC
This sequence comes from Luedemannella flava, assembly GCF_039528515.1. Classification (NCBI taxonomy): domain Bacteria; kingdom Bacillati; phylum Actinomycetota; class Actinomycetes; order Micromonosporales; family Micromonosporaceae; genus Luedemannella; species Luedemannella flava. The sequence goes on along the minus strand of NZ_BAAALT010000084.1, from coordinate 33,720 downwards.
GTCCCGGCGCCTGCGTCGTGCCCCGGATCCCGGGCACGTTGTGCCAGTCGCTGCGCATCGTCCAGATCCCGTACCGGTCCGGCCCGAAGGTCCGGGCCGTGTACGTCGGTCGGCCGGCGTCGACCAGCACCGGCACCCCGCCGAGGGCGACGACGACGCTGCCGACGTCGTTGTGGTTGTGGTGCTCGCCGTTGTGGCCGCCCTTGACGGCCAGCGTCAGCCCGGCCGCGTCGCCGTCCGCGACCCGGGCCACCAGCACCTCGGTGGATCCGAACCACACGTCGCGCGGCAGCGGCGACGTGCCCGACGCGGTGGCCCAATCCGGGTCGGTCAGCGCGCGCAGCATCCGACCGAGGCCCAGGTGCTCGTCGGCCAGCGGCGCGTCCGGGTCGCGCTGGGCGGCGGCGTGCGCCGCGGCGTCGGCGTCGCCGACCCGCCGGGCCGCCCGGTGCAGCGCGTGCCACGGATCGCCGGAGGGCGGCCGGGCCCAGCCATCGGCCAGGTTCAGATACCACGGCCCGCCCAGGTGCACGCGGTGCGGGAACGCGACGGTCGCGCGCAGCGCCTCACCCGGCACGCCGCCGAGGACCCCGTCGGTGGCATGGGTCAGCACGTCGAGCGCCTCCAGCGCCCGGCAGGCCCCGTTCCACCAGTACGAGTAGCCCTCGTCGATCGCGCCGTCGGCGGGCAGCGAGGCGACGTAACGGTCGAGGCCCTCGACGGCCAGGTCGACCAGACGCGCGCGCCGCCCCGGGTGCTCGACCAGGCGCAGGGCCGCGACCAGGACATTGCCGTGGATCCACGCGGTCCAGTTGTGGGCGTTGCCGTCGAGGCCGAGCCAGTGCCAGTCGCGGCGCCGCTCGAACGGCGTCAGGACGCGCACGTCGACCTCGTGCCGGATGCGGGCGCGCACGCCGGGCGCGTACCCGTCGAACTGCTCGCCGAGCAGGTGGTCGAGCCAGGCCAGCTCAGCCGCCACGTGGCCGGCGCCGAGGTCGAGGTAGGGGTCGGTCACGGTCGGCACGACCGCGCCGTGCGCCGTGCGGGTGTCGTCGTGGGCGGGCCAGCACCAGGTGCTCTGCTCGCACAGCAGCATCGCGCCGTCGATGGCCTCGTCCAGCCAGGCCGGGTCGAGCGTGACGGCGGCGAGCACGGCCGCGCGGGTGAACCGCCGCTGCCGCGCCCAGAGCAGCTGCTCGTACGTGTCCCGGTCGCCGTCGCGGAAGTACCGCGCGTACTGGTGGGCGAGCGGCTGCGGCCACGGTTGCGACCGGTCGGCCTCGGCCCGCGCCCGCAGCACGCGCAGCGTCGGGGCGTGCGCGTCGGCCCAGACGTCGCGTTCCAGCGCGGTCGGCACGGGCAGGGACCGCTCCGGCGGGAGCAGGATCCCGGCGAGCTTCGCGGCGTCGAGGCCCGGCCAGGCCGCCGCGAGCGGGCCGGTGAAGCGGTCGGTGGACGGCATCGGGGTCCTTCAACGATCGTCAGATCGAGCGTGAACGGTTGCGACCGTATCAGATCGTTTTCCGTCGTGGGAGCCCTCAAAATCGCGGCTGGACCCAGCCTCGCGTCACGGCCGGCGTGACGTCCGGCTCCCGTACTCCCGGATCTGATCGTATTGACATCGTCGGTGATAACACAATGACCTGCAGAGATAGATCTATGCGAGAGCTGATGTGAGCGTTTTTGTCGAACGTGGTCGTCTCGGTTTGATAACGGCATTGACTTGCTCTGTTGTGAGCGTTTTACTTCGGAAACTCGGCCGTTGCGTAGCCGACACAATCGCTCCTCCGCTCCCCCTCGATCGGAGTCGACCATGGATACGAGCGCGCGCTGGGACCGCCGGGACTGGGTGGCGCTCGCCGACCGGTTGCTCGCCGCCGCGCGCCCGTTCGCGTCGCCCGGCCACGCCCGCGTCACGTTCCCCGGCCCCGAGGGCGGCTACGGGCGCGCGGTCGACGGCCTGGAGGGGTTCGCCCGCACGTTCCTGCTGGCCGGGTTCCGCATCGCCGGCGCGCGCGGCGAGGGCGTCGACGAGCTCGCCGACTGGTACGCCCAGGGCATCGTCACCGGCACCGACCCCGACTCGCCCGAGCGCTGGGTCCGCCTCGACGAGCACGGCCAGGCGAAGGTCGAGGCCGCCTCCCTCGCGCTGATCCTCGACCTGACCCGCCCCTGGATCTGGGACCGGCTCCCGGCCACCGCCCAGGAGCGCGTGGTGGAGTACCTGTCCCCCGCGGTCGGCGACGACACCTACCCGCGCATCAACTGGGTGTGGTTCCGGCTGGTCGTGCAGACGTTCCTGCGCTCGGTCGGCGGGCCGCACTCGCTCACCGAGATGGCCGAGGACCTCGCCACCCACGACACGTTCGCCCGCGCCGACGGCTGGCTCGCCGACGGCGCCGAGCGCGCCTACGACCACTACGTCGGCTGGGCCCTGCACCTGTACCCGACGCTGTGGGCGCGCATGGCCGGCGCGGCCGACCTCGCCGCCGACCGGCGTGGGCGCGACGTCGCCGCGCTCGACCGGTTCCTGCGCGACGCGGTCGCCCTCGTCGGGGCCGACGGGTCGCCGCTCATCCAGGGCCGCAGCCTCATCTACCGGTTCGCGGCCGCCGCGCCGTTCTGGGTCGGGGCGATGGCGGGGGTGCCGTCGGTCGCGCCCGGGCAGCTGCGCCGCGCGGCCACCGGCATCGTGCGCCACTTCGTCGACCACGGCGCCCCGGACGAGCGCGGCCTGCTCACCCTCGGCTGGCACGCGCCGTGGCCCCGGCTGGCCCAGGCGTACTCCGGGCCCGGCTCGCCGTACTGGGCGGCCAAGGGGATGCTCGGCATCGCGCTGCCGGCCGACCATCCGGTGTGGACGGCCGACGAGATGCCGCTGCCGGTCGAGGCGGGCGACTCGGTCCGCGCGGTGCGCGCCCCGGGCTGGCTCGTGTCCGGCACCCGCGCCGACGGCATCGTGCGCGTCATCAACCACGGCACCGACCACGCGGAGGCGGGCGCCCGGGTCGGCGACTCCCCCCTGTACGCCCGCCTGGGGTACTCGACCGCGACCTGCCCGGTCCTCGACGAGAGCGGCTGGACCACGCCGCTGGACCAGTCCGTGACCCTGGTCGACGCGGCGGGCCGCGCCACCCACCGGGCCGGGATGTTCACGTTCACAGCGGAGGTCGTCGATGGCGTTGGGGTCGCCGGGTCCCGGACGCTGGCCCACTGGGTCGAGCCGTACCCGGGCCAGCGCGACCACGGCAGCGGGCGCGCGGGCGCCGTGACGCCGGCCGGCCACCTCACGGTGTACTCCCTGGTCCGTGGTCCCTGGGAGGTCCGCCTCGCGCGCGTCGACGACCTCGCGGACGGCCTCGCATGGCGCCTGGACCCGGCCGGGCTGCGGCTACGCATCGGCGGCTGGGCCGCGGGGCCCGGGCTGACCAGCCGGCTCGCCAGCCTCCACGGCGCCGCCACCGACGGCGCCACCACCTTCCCCGACGGCGGCCCGCTGGCCGGCCCGCTGGTGGTGCCGTGGCTGGACTACGCGACCCGCGTCGGGCAGTGGGTCGCCTGCCTCATCGAGCTTTCCGGGGGCACCACGCCGCCGGATCGGCGGAACTGCCGGGCCGACCTCGACGACGACGCGCACGGCCTGCGCGTGGACGTCGACTGGCCCGACGGCGTCAGGACCGCCACCCGCCTCGCATCGCACCTCCCCGGGCGCGCCGCCTGGGCGACCCGTTAGCAGCGCGGGCCCCACAGGCCCCAAACCCGAAGGAGAAAGGATGAAACGCGCCTTCCCCGCCATGATCAGCATCGCGACGGCGGTCACGCTCGTCCTCGCCGGTTGCGGCGGCGAGGACGAGACGACCGACCCGAACGCCCCGGTGAAGATCACTCTGGCGGGCTGGAGCCTGTCGACGACACCGGAGTTCAAGACTCTCGCCGACGGCTTCCACGCGGCCAACCCCAACGTGACGGTCGAGCTCAAAGAATACGACGCCGCCAACTACGACACCCAGATGACCGCTGACCTGGCCGCCGGCACGGCGCCCGAGGTCTACGTGCTGAAGAACCTCAAGAACTTCTACACGTACCAGTCCGGCGGTCAGCTCGTGGACGTCTCCGACATCGCGTCGGGCCTCGGCACCCTTCCCGGGCTGAAAACGTACCAGGTCGACGGCAAGACGTTCGCGGTCCCGTACCGGCAGGACTCCTGGGTCCTGTACTACAACAAGGACCTGTTCGACAAGGCGAAGGTCGCCGTGCCGGACGGCAGCTGGACCTGGGACGAGTACGCGACGGCGGCGAAGAGCCTCACCGCCGGGCTCAAGGCGGCCGGCTCCACCGCCACGGGCGTCTACCAGCACGGCTGGCAGTCGACCGTGCAGGGCCTGGCGCTGGCGCAGACGCCGGGCGCGGACCTGCTGGGGGGCGACTTCAGCTACCTCAAGCCGTACTACCAGCGGGCATTGGACCTGCAGAGCGCCGGGGCGCAGCCGAACTTCGGCACGGTGACCACCAACAAGCTCACCTACCAGGCGCAGTTCGGCAAGCAGCAGTCGGCGATGATGCTCATGGGCACCTGGTACGTGGCGACGCTGCTGAGCCAGCGCAAGACCGGCGACGCCGACAAGTTCACCTGGGGCCTCGCACCGGCGCCGCAGTTCGACAAGTCGACGACCGGCAACGCGGCCACGCCCGTCACCTTCGGTGACCCGACGGGCCTGGGCATCAACCCGAAGGCCGGCAAGGCCAAGCTCGACGCGGCCAAGAAGTTCCTGGCGTACGCCGCGAGCGACGACGCCGCCAAGGCGCTGGCCGGCATCGGCATCACCCCGGCGTCCACCTCCGACGTGGTGACGCAGGCGCTGTTCGGCCTCGACGGGGTGCCGGGCGACGACCTGTCCAAGTTCGCCTTCGCCAAGCACGAGACGAAGCCGGAGAACCCGGTGTCCAAGTACACCGCCGGGCTGCAGAACATCCTCGGCGAGCTGCACTCGGCGGTCATGTCGGGCAGCAAGGGCGTCGACGACGCCGTCACGGCGGCGCAGACCCGCGCCAAGAACGAGGTCCTCAACCAGTGACGCGACGCCGTCCGGCGGGTCCAGGAGGCCCGCCGGACGGCGCGATGCCCTTGGAGAGTCGCATGACAACGTTGCCGCGGACGCGGCGCAGGCACCGCCGGCTGGTGTGGCGCAACACGGTGGCGGGATGGACGTTCATCCTGCCGAACTTCCTCGGCTTCGCCGTCCTCACGCTCGTCCCGGTCGTGGCGCTGTTCTACCTGGCGTTCACCAACTGGAACGTGTTCGGCGTCGCCGAGTGGACCGGCACGGCCAACTTCACGCGCCTGTGGCACGACGCGAGCTTCTGGACCGCGTTCTGGAACACCGTCTACTACTCGGCCCTGCACATCCCGCTCACCATGGGGGCGTCGCTGGGCCTCGCGCTGCTGCTCAACCGGCGGCTGCGCGGGGTGGCGTTCTTCCGGACCGTCGCGTTCTTCCCGTACATCACCGCGATCGTCGCGATCGCCGCCGTCTGGAACATGCTCTTCAGCCCCGAGTACGGCCCGATCAACGGCCTGCTGCGGGCCATCGGCGTGGACCACCCGCCCGGCTGGACGACGTCGGCGGACTGGTCCATGCCGGCCGTCATCGTCGTCGGGGTCTGGCGCGAGATGGGCTACTACATGCTGCTGTTCCTCGCCGGCCTGCAGACCATCCCGGCGCAGCTCTACGAGGCCGCGACGATCGACGGCGCGAACGTCTGGCAGCGGTTCCGGCGGATCACGCTGCCGTCGCTGCGGCACACCACGTTCTTCGTCACGGTGATGCTCACCATCGGCAGCTTCAAGGTCTTCGACCTGATCCTGCTGCTCACCGAGGGCGGGCCGGGCCAGTCGACGCTCGTGCTGTCGCAGTACATCTACCAGAAGGGCTTCCATGAGAACCAGTTCGGCTACGCGTCGGCGGTCTCCATCGTGCTCTTCGCGGTCTGCTTCCTCATCACCGTCGTCCAGTTCCTGGTCAACAAGCGGAGGGACGCCTGATGGCCCGTGGTTGGCGCGTCGCCGGCTACGCCGGTCTCATCGCGGCGGCGGTCGCGCTGCTGCTGCCGTTCTACTGGATGGTGATGTCGTCGTTGAAGCACAACAACGACGTGTTCACGATCCCGATCCAGTGGCTGCCCGACCCGGTGGTGTGGCGCAACTACGTCGATATCTGGAACAAGTCGGATATGACGACGTGGCTGGGCAACACGCTGCTGCTGTCGGTGGCGGTCACGGCCCTGCAGGTGTTCACCGGCAGCTTCGCCGCGTACGGCTTCGCCCGCGTCCGCTTCCCCGGCCGCGACGTGCTGTTCCTCGCCTACATCGGGACGATCGCCGTGCCCTGGCAGTCGTACATGATCCCGCAGTTCATCCTCATGTCGAAGCTGCACCTGTCGGACACGCTCTGGTCGATCATCGCGCTGCAGGCGTTCGGCGCGTTCGGCGTGTTCCTCATGAAGCAGTTCTACGAGACCGTCCCCGAGGAGCTCAGCGAGTCGGCGCGGATGGACGGGCTGAGCGAGTTCGGCATCTACCGCCGGGTCATGCTGCCGCTGTCGCGCCCGGCCCTGGCGAGCCTGACCCTGCTCACGTTCGTCACCACCTGGAACGACTACCTCGGCCCGCTGATCTACCTGCGCAGCCCGGACCTGCGCACGATCCAGCTGGGGCTGCGGACCTTCATCTCGCAGTACAACGCCGAGACCGCCCTGATCATGACGGGCTCGGTGCTGTCCGTGCTGCCGATCGCGGTCATCTTCCTGCTCGGGCAGCGGTACTTCGTCGAGGGCATCGCCACCACCGGACTGAAGGGCTGAGTCATGCGCGTCCGACACGACACCCTGCACGCGATCTTCGACGGGGTCTACGTCGCCCTGATGAGCAACCTGCTGCTCGTCCTCGGCTGCCTGCCGCTCGTCGCGGCGCTGTTCACCACGGAGACCGCCCGGTCCTGGCCCCTGTACGCGCTGCTCGCGCCGCTGTGCGCGCCGGGCGTGTGCGGCGTCTTCGCCGTCATGTCGGCGTACTCGTCCGGCCGGTCCACCGCCGTGCTGCGCACCTTCGGCCGGACGTGGCGCGCGACCGGCCGACGGGCCGTGCTCTGGGGGGCCGGCGTCAGCGCCGTGCTCGTCGTCCTGGGCGTCGACGCGCGCTGGGCCTGGGGGCACCGGGTGGGCGCGCTCACGCTGCCGCTGCTGGCGATGCTGGGCATCCTCACCGTGGCGACCGGGCTGCTCGGGCTCGTGACGCTGGCCGAGCGGCCCGCCGCCCGGCTGCGCGACGTGGCCCGCGCGTGCGCGTACCTGGCGGTGCGCCGGTGGTACCTGACGGCCATGTCACTGCTGGTGCTGGCCCTGCTCGCGCAGCTCGTGACGGCCCGGCCGGCGCTCGCGCTCGGGCTCGCCGCCGCGCCGCTGCTGTACGTCGTCTGGGCCAACAGCCGCTCCTGCCTGCGGGTCGCGCTCGACCCGGCACCCCAGCCCGCCTGACCTTCGCACCTGCACGTACCACGAGGGAGATCAGCACTCATGACGGCGACCGAGGTCCGTCCCAGCCCTGATGCCGAGGCGGTCGCGGCCGCGGTGGCGGTCGCGTTGCGGACCGTCGACGCGAACCTCCGCGCCTTCGGCGACCGGTACCCGGCGGACACCACCGCGGGCGATGTCTACCCGCCGCGGCCACCCGCCGCCGGGCAGCCCGAGGGCGCCAACACGGGCTGGACCACCAGCTTCTGGCCCGGCATGCTGTGGCTCGCCCACGACCTGAGCGGCGAGCGCCGGTTCGAGGTCGCCGCCCGGTCCCATGTGGACAGCTTCGCCACCCGGGTCGCCGGCGGCGTCGACCTGGACACGCACGACCTGGGGTTCCTCTACACGCTGGCGTGCGTCACCCCGGCCCGGCGCACGGACGACGCGCGGGCCCGCGACGCCGCCCTGGCCGCCGCCGACCATCTGATGACCCGGTTCCTGGAGCCCGCCGGGATCATCCAGGCGTGGGGCGACCTGTCCGACGTACGCCAGCGCGGCCGCACCATCATCGACAGCCTGATGAACACGCCGCTGCTGTTCTGGGCCGGGCAGCGGACCGGCGACGGACGGTACGCGGCCGCCGCGCGGCGGCACGTCGCCCAGCTGCGCGAGCACATCCTGCGCCCGGACGGCACGACCTTCCACACGTACTACTGGGACCCCGTGACGGGCGCGCCGCTGCGCGGCGAGACGGAACAGGGCGCCGCCGACGACTCGTGCTGGGCCCGCGGCCAGGCGTGGGGCATCTACGGGTTCAGCCTCAACTACCGCCACACGGGCGACGCGTCGCTGCTCGCGGCGGCGCGCACCTGCGCCGACTACTTCCTCGCCCACCTGCCCGCCGACCACGTGGCGTACTGGGATCTGGTCTACCGCGACGGCAGCGGCGAGGAGCGCGACAGCTCGGCCGCCGCGATCGCGGCGTGCGGCCTGGCCGAACTCGCCGACCACGTGGACGACGGTGACCGCTACCGCGCCGCGGCCGCCCGCATCCTCGACTCGCTCATGGCCCACTACGCCACGCCCGGCGGCGTCGGGGCGACGGCGCTGCTGCGGCACGGCGTGTACGACAAGCCCAAGAACGTCGGCGTGGACGAGGGAACCCTGTGGGGCGACTACTTCTACCTGGAGGCGCTGACCCGCGCGACCGTGCCGGACTGGACCAGCCCGTGGTGACCAACCCTGAAAGGCGACCCGTGGACTACCGATACCACTGCTTCATTCCGGCCGGCACCGGCCACAACACGCTGCCGTTCAACCCGTGCGCGCTACTGGACTTCACGTTGCTGCGCCTCGACGCCGGGCAGTCCTGGTCGGGCGCCACCGGCGACCGGGAGATCCTGGCGGTGATCCTGGGCGGCACCGCGACCTTCACGGTCGGCGGGCACCGCTTCGAGAGCGTGGGCGGCCGGGCGAACGTTTTCGACGGCAGGCCGCACTCGGTCTACCTCCCAGCCGGCGCGGAGGTGACCGTCTCGGCCCTGTCCGATGTGGAGATCGCGCTGCCCAGCGCGCCCAGCGACCTGGCAGTCGGGCCCTACGTGATCGCGCCGGACCGCGTGGCCGCCGGGCGGTGGGGCGCGGCCAACTTCGGGCGCGACTACCACCAGATCCTCACCGAGATCTCCCAGCCGGACCTGCCGGCGCACCGGCTCATCGTCGGCGAGACCTACACCCCGTCCGGCAACTGGAGCACGTACCCGCCGCACCGGCACAAGCACGACAACCTGCCGGCCGAGGCCGCCCACGAGGAGATGTACTACTTCCGCGTCAACCCGTCCGACGGGTTCGGCATCTGCCGGATGTACACCGACGAGGGGTACGAGGAGAACTTCACGGTCCGCGACCACGGCATGCACATGATGCCGGAGGGCTACCACACGGTGGTGAGCGCGCCGGGCTACACGACGTACTACCTCTGGTTCCTCGCCGGCACGCAGCGCACCCAGGGCGCCCACGAGGACGTCAACCTGTCCTGGGTCGGGAAGACCGTGCCCACCCTGCGCAGCGTGGGCCTGTGATGGTGCTGGACAGCTTCCGGCTCGACGGCCGGGTCGCTCTGGTCACGGGCGGCAACCGGGGCATCGGGCAGGCGCTCGCGACGGCTCTGGCGCAGGCCGGCGCCGACGTGGCGCTGCTCGGGCGCGGCGACCCGGGCGGGACGGTCGCCAGGGTGGCGGCCCTGGGCCGGCGCACGCTTGTGGTCCACACCGACCTGGCCACGGCCACCCCGAACGAACTGGCGGACGCGGTCGCGACGGTCACCGCCAACCTCGGTGGCCTCGACATCCTCGTCAACAACGCCGGCACCATCCGTCGCGCCGACGCAGCCGACCACTCCCCCGACGACTGGGACGCGGTGCTCCGGGTCAACCTGGACGCCGTGTTCCACCTGTCCCGCGCGGCCGGCCGCCACATGCTCCCCCGGGGCGCCGGCAAGATCATCAACATCGCGTCGATGCTGTCCTTCCAGGGCGGCATCCGGGTGCCGTCGTACACGGCGGCCAAGCACGCCGTCGTGGGCCTGACCCGCGCCCTGGCGAACGAGTGGGCCGCCCGCGGTGTGAACGTCAACGCGATCGCCCCCGGCTACATCGCCACGGACAACACCGCGCCGCTGCGGGCCGACGTCGACCGCGAGCGCGCCATCCGCGAGCGCATCCCCGCCGGCCGCTGGGGCGACCCGGACGACCTCACGGGCGCGGCGGTCTTCCTCGCGTCCGACGCCGCCCGCTACGTCCACGGCGCCGTCCTCCCCGTCGACGGCGGCTGGCTCGCCCGCTGACCGGCCGGTCGATTACCGTCCGCAACTAAGCCCAGCGATCCCGGCATGCTCTCCCACCCACTTTGCTCTGCTTCCCTATAGGAATCACACACGCTGAGTCACGAACGCCGTTCTAGATCATCTAGAGCGACGCAGCTCAGCACCCGATTCCTATGAGGAAGCAGAGCAAAGTGGGGAGGGTGACGTGCCGGTGGCGCGCACCCAAGTGACGCGACGTCACCGTCACCCAACGCAACGTCAGGCGTACTCGTAGAAGCCCTTGCCCGTCTTGCGGCCGAGGTCGCCGGCGGCGGCCATGCGCTGCAGCAGCTCCGGCGGGAAGAACTTCGGGTCGCCCGTGTCGGTGTGGATGTTGCGGGTCGCGTTGAGCAGCACGTCGACGCCGGTCAGGTCGGTCGTGGCCAACGGGCCCATGGCGTGGCCGAAGCCGAGCCTGCAGGCGGTGTCGAGGTCCTCCGGGGTGACCACGCCGTTCTCGACGAGGCTGACCGCCTCCATCACCAGGGCCGTGATGAGGCGGGTGGTGACGAAGCCGGCGATGTCGCGGTTGACCACGATGCACGTCTTGCCGATCTCCTCCGCGAACGCGCGGGCGGTCGCGAGCGTCGCGTCGCTCGTCTTGTACCCACGCACCAGCTCACACAGAGCCATCATGGGTACGGGCGAGAAGAAGTGGGTGCCCACGACCGCCTCGGGCCGGGCCGTCACGGCGGCGATCTGGGTGACCGGGATGGCGGACGTGTTGGTCGCGAGCACCGCGCCGTCCCGGCAGATCCGGTCCAGCGAGCGGAAGACCTCCTGCTTGAGCTCCAGCCGCTCGAACACCGCCTCGACGACGATGTCGGCCTCGGCCACGGCGTCCAGGTCGGTCGTGGTGGTGATCCGGGCGAGCGCGGCGTCCACGTCGTCGGCGGCGATCTTGCCCTTGGCGGCGAAGCGCTCCAGCGAGGCGCGCACACCCGCCAGGCCGCGGGCCGTGGCGGCATCGTCGAGATCGCGCAGCGTCACCCGCCAGCCCGCCTGGGCCGCCACCTGGGCGATGCCCGAACCCATGAGACCCGCCCCGACGACCGCGACATGTCCCGCCATCCGCCCTCTCCCTCCAGACCCGGTCGCCGGCCCGGAGCACGGCGGCCTCGCGCCGACCCTACCGACCCAGCCGGAACGCCCGTTCAGGGCACCCCGCCCCACCTGCGGTGGCACACTGACAGCGTGCCCCTCACGCACGGCTGGAGTTATCTCCTCGCGCCGTTCCTGGCCCTGGCCCTGGTCGGCGTACTCGCCCTCGTCCTCAAGTGGGCCTTCTCCGACGTGGCGGAGCCCGACGATCTCGACGACGTCGACGCCCGGCCCGGCATCGCCGACGGGCTGCTCACCGGCGGCCCCGCCCCGGAGGCCCCGGTGCCCGACCCGGCACTGACCGAGACGCCGCTGCCGGAGGCGCCGCTCGCCGCCGCTCCCGTCGCGGACGGGACGACCGTCGCGGACGATCAGGCCGCGCCCCGGCTCGCGCCCGTCCATGACGACTACGGCCTGCTCAGCGTCGTGGCCACCGTGGAGAGTGAGCAGGCGGCCCATGCCGCCGTCACCCTGCTCGCGGCCGCCGACATCCGGGCCACGCGCGCCACCGGCTCGGACGGGCAGACGCGGGTGCTCGTGTTCCACGACGACCTGTTCCGGGCCCGCCGCGTCGTCGGCTGGCCCGCCTGAACCCCTACAGGCCGAACTCGGGCTCCGGGGGCGCGGCCACGCGCTCGACCCGCGCGCCCAGGCGACGCAGGTCGTCGACGAAGTCCGGGTAACCCCGGTCGATGTGGTGCACGTGCGACACCTCGGTGACGCCGTCGGCGCACAGGCCCGCGATCACCAGGCCCGCGCCGGCGCGGATGTCGGTGGCGCGCACAGGGGCGGCGGAGAGCCGGTCCCGACCGCGGACCACGGCGTGCTTGCCGTCCGTACGGATCTCGGCGCCGAGGCGGACGACCTCCTGCACGAACATGAAGCGGCCGTCGAAGATGTTCTCAGTGATCATGGAGGCGCCGTCGCTCACGGCCGCCAGGCCGATCGCCATGGGCAGCAGGTCGGTGGCGAAGCCCGGATACGGCAGCGTCACGATGTCGATCGCCGTGGGCCGCTCGTCCATGCGTACCCTGAATTGATCTTTTGCGGTTTCCACGACGGCGCCGGCGGTCGCCAGCTTGTCCAGCGCGATCTCCAGCGAGACGGGGTTGATCCCGGTCACGGTGACGTCGCCGCGGGTCATCGCGGCCCCGAAGGCCCAGGTCCCGGCCACGATGCGGTCGCCGATCGTGCGGTGGGCGACCGGGCGCAGCTCGTCGACGCCCGTGATCGTCAGCGTCGACGTGCCCGCGCCCTCGATCTGCGCGCCCATCGCCGTCAGCATGTCGCACAGGTCGACGATCTCGGGCTCGCGGGCCGCGTTGTCGATCTCGGTGGTGCCCTTCGCGAGCACGGCGGCCATCAGCAGGTTCTCCGTGGCGCCGACGCTGGGGAAGTCCAACCAGATCGTGGCGCCGCGCAGGCGCTCGGCGGTGGCGATGATGAACCCGTGCTCGCCGCTGATCTCGGCACCCATCCGGGCGAGCCCGCCGATGTGCATGTCCAGGCCGCGCGAGCCGATCGCGTCGCCGCCGGGGTGGGCCACCCGGACGGACCCGCACCGGGCCAGCAGCGGCCCCAGCACGCAGATGGACGCCCGCAGCCGACGCACCAGGTCGTAGTCGGCCTCGGCGCCCAGGCCCTCGGCCGGCACCTCGATGGCCAGCTCGGCGCCCAGGCCGTCGGCGTCCGTGGCGTCCACCCGGCAGCCGAGCCTGCGCAGCACCTCGGCCATGAGCGCGATGTCGGTGATCCGGGGCACGTTGGACAAGGTGCTGCGCCCCGGCGCCAGCAGCGCCGCAGCCATGAGCTTCAGGGCGGAGTTCTTCGCGCCCACGACCGGCACATCGCCGGCCAGGCGCGTCCCGCCGGTCACCCGGATGACGTCCACGGCGCCCATCGTAGGGTCGTCGTCCCAGGGTCGCGCACCCAGCGGCTGACCCGCCAGCGCGACGCCACCTAGGCTGTAGCCCATGGCCGTCCACCTCACCCGTATCTACACCCGAACCGGCGACACCGGCACCACCGCGCTCGGTGACGGCAGCCGGGTCGCCAAGACCGACCCGCGCATCGCCGCGTACGCCGATGTTGACGAGGCGAACGCCGCGATCGGTGTCGCCCTCGCGATCGGCCAGCTCGCCGAGGACGTCACCGCCCCGCTGCGGATCGTACAAAACGATCTGTTCGATGTGGGGGCAGATCTAAGTACGCCGATCGCCCCGGACCCGAAGTGGCCTCCGCTGCGGATCACCCCGACGTACGTTGACCGGCTCGAGGGCTGGTGCGACGAGTTCAACACCCGGGTCGGCAAGCTCGATTCGTTCATCCTGCCGGGTGGTACCCCGGGGGCAGCCCTGCTACACGTGGCCCGCACGGTCACCCGCCGCGCGGAGCGGACGGCGTGGGCCCTGCGGGAGGCCGATCCGGAGCACACGAGCGAGTTGCCGGTGACGTACCTCAACCGGCTGTCCGACCTTTTGTTCATCCTGTCGCGGGTGGCCAACCCGGACGGCGACGTCCTCTGGGTGCCCGGCCGCGACCGGTAGCTACCGGGAGACGGGCGGCGCCGACTCCAGCCAGGAGAGGAAGCCGGTCAGGGTCGACTCCGCGAGGGCGATCTCGACCGGCTCGGCGCCGCCGGCGCACCGGACGACCACGTAGCCGGGCGGCAGGGCCAGCAGTTCCTCGCCCTCGGGCGCCCGCCGGCGCTCGACCGTCAACTGCGCCCGGCTGAGCACCCGGCGCGGGCGGATGGCGAAGCTGAAGATCCTGTACCACCGCAGCTCGTTGCCCGCGAACCGGGCGAGGCCGGGTGACCAGCCCCGCTCCGGGACGAACGTGTTGAGCCGCAGGCTCATGTCGATGGTCCCGCCGCCACGGGAGATGACCTCGCGACGGATGAACAGGACCATCAGCGCCGCAAGGGCGATCCCGACGCCGATGCAGACCCATTCGAAGATCTTCATCGGCGGGGCAATCAGTGCGCTGCGGCCGCGGTGACGGGGGCGCAGGTCTCCGCGAGGACGGTGACCCCGTCCGCCGTGACGGAGAGGAAGCCGCCGTCGACCTCGTAGCGCAGCTCCTGGCCGTCGCCGACCTTGATCCGGACCTGGCCGGGGTTCGCGAGCTGACCGAACAGCGGGGCGTGACCGGCGAGGACGCCCAGCTCACCCTCCGTCGTCCGGGCGAAGACCGCTTCGGCCTCACCGGACCAGACCTTCGCCTCTACGGCGACGAGCTCGACGTGGAAGAGCTTCGACACGGTGGATCTCCCTAACCTGTCGTGGTGCGGCCAAGTCTAATAGGCGCCAGGTGCTGACCTGCAATCGGCCTACTTCTTGTTGACCAGCTTCGGGTTGGCGGCAACGAACTCGTCCAGGGTGTCCGACTTCAGCGCGGCGAAGTACGCCTTGCGGATGGGGCCCAGCGCCTCGCCCCGGTAGCTGCCGCCGCTGTAGACGCCGTTGCCCGGCAGACCGACGAGCGTCACATTCTCCGGCTGGAGGTTCTTCAGCGCGAAGGCGAAGTCCACCAGGCGGTGGCCGCGGCCGTCGAAGGTGAGCGTCTTGCCCAACGCGTTCACGACCTTGTCGAGGTTGGCCGGGTTGGTGACCAGGTCCCTGCTGAACAGCTTGGCCATGATCGCCTTGACCAACTGGCGGTTATGGCGCTGACGGGCGTAGTCGCTGCCCGCGATGTAGCGCTGGCGGGAGTAGTCGAGCGCCTGCCAGCCGTTGATCACCTGCTTGCCCACCTTGTAGGTCTGGGGGGTGCCGCCCACCCGGCTCAGCGCCCCGCCCTTGGTGTTGCGGTGGATCGAGGTGACCTTCTGGTCGACGTACAGGTCGATGCCGCCGAGCGCGTCGACGAGGTCCTTGATGCCGTTGAAGGTGAGGATGCCACCGGCGTCGAACCGCTTGATGCCCGTGTAGTCGCTGACCGTCCTGGCCAGCAGCTCGAAGCCCTGCTCGACCTTGGGGATGCTGGTGCCGGGCACCCGGGCGCCGTAGCTCATCGCGTGGGTGAGCTTGGTGGTCTCGCCGGGGAAGTTGGCCTTCTTGAACGCCGGGACCCGGACGACCAGGTCGCGGGGCAACGAGGTCAGGTACGCGCTCTTCAGGTCCTTGGCGACATGCATGATCATGACCGTGTCGGCGTGCGGCTGCCAGGTCTTGATGTTCTCGCGGGAGTCGATGCCGACGAGCAGGATGTTCAGCGGACCCTTGATGTCGGCGCCCGGCTCGGGCGCCGGGCTCGCGGGTACGCCGGCCGGCGGGGTCGCCGACGCCGACGCCGACCCGAACAGGTCGGTCTGCGGGACCGCCTTGTCGGCGTTGTCGACCAGCTTCCAACCCACGAACGAGACGCTGGCCACAACGAGCACGAGTGCGGCGGCGGCGAACAGGATGACGCGCACGCGACGGGACACGTGAAACCTCCCCAGACGGTGCCGGGGGGTCGGCACCGAGCCGAAAGGTTACCGCGTCGGTGGTTTCTCCGGTTGCCGGGAGGGCGCCCGGCCGGAAGGGTGACCGTCCACACGGGTCAGGGCGCGCGATCCGCGGACCGCGCGCCCTGAGCCGTACTGGATTGATCTTTAGCTGTTGGTCAGCTTGTGGTAGTTGCGCTCGAGGTCGTCGAGGCCACCGCACATGAAGAACGCCTGCTCGGGCACGTGGTCGTACTCGCCCTCGGAGATCTTCTTGAACGCCTCGACGGTGTCCTTGACCGGCACGAAGGAGCCCTCGACGCCCGTGAACATCTTCGCGGCGAAGGTGTTCTGGGACAGGAAGCGCTCGATGCGGCGGGCGCGACCCACCGTGATCTTGTCTTCCTCGGAGAGCTCGTCCATGCCGAGGATCGCGATGATGTCCTGCAGGTCCTTGTAGCGCTGCAGGATCCGCTTCACCTCGGTCGCGACGGCGTAGTGCTCGACGCCCACGTACTCGGGGGCGAGGATCCGGGACGAGGACGCCAGCGGGTCAACCGCCGGGTAGATGCCCTTGTCGGAGATCGACCGCTCCAGGTTCGTGGTGGCGTCCAGGTGGGTGAACGTGGTCGCCGGCGCCGGGTCGGTGTAGTCGTCCGCCGGCACGTAGATGGCCTGCATCGAGGTGATGGCCTTGCCCCGCACGGAGGTGATGCGCTCCTGCAGCTCGCCCATCTCGTCGGCCAGCGTCGGCTGGTAACCCACGGCGCTCGGCATGCGGCCCAGCAGGGTCGACACCTCGGAACCCGCCTGGGTGAACCGGAAGATGTTGTCGATGAAGAGCAGCACCTCCTGGTTCTGCACGTCGCGGAAGTACTCCGCCATGGTCAGCGCGGCGAGCGCGACCCGCAGACGGGTGCCCGGCGGCTCGTCCATCTGACCGAAGACCAGCGCGGTCTGGTTGATGACGCCCGTCTCGGTCATCTCGTGGATGAGGTCGTTGCCCTCGCGGGTGCGCTCACCCACGCCGGCGAACACCGACGTACCACCGAAGTTGTTGGCAACGCGGATGATCATCTCCTGGATGAGCACCGTCTTGCCCACGCCCGCGCCGCCGAACAGGCCGATCTTGCCGCCCTTGACGTACGGGGCGAGCAGGTCGAGCACCTTGACGCCGGTCTCCAGCATCTCGGTCTTCGGCTCGAGGTCGGCGAACGCCGGGGGCCGGCGGTGGATCGTCCACCGGTCGGACACCTCGAGCTTCTCGCCCTCCTTGAGGTTGAGGCAGTCGCCGATGGCGTTGAAGACGTGCGCCTTCGTGATGTCGCCGACCGGCACCGAGATCGCGCTGCCCGTGTCGCGGACCTCCGCGCCCCGGACGAGGCCGTCCGTCGGCTGCATCGAGATCGCGCGGATCTGGTTGTCACCCAGGTGCTGGGCGACCTCCAGGGTCAGCGTCTTGACGCCCTCGGAGAGGGTCACCTCGACGTGCAGGGCGTTGAAGATCTCCGGCATCGCGTCGCGGGGGAACTCGGCGTCGACGACCGGGCCGATGACCCGGACGACACGGCCGACGCCGGTCTTGGTCTCTACAGCTGCAGTCATCTCACACTTCACTTCCCGCGGCAGCGAGCGCGTTCGCCCCGCCGACAATCTCGCTGATCTCCTGGGTGATCGCGGCCTGGCGCGCGGAGTTCATCTCGCGCGTGTACTTCTTGATCAGTTCTTCCGCGTTGTCCGTGGCGCTCTTGCAGGCGCGCCGGCGGGCCGCCGACTCGCTCGCCGCCGAGTCCAGCAACGCCGCGTAGATGCGGGTGTTGATGTACTTCGGCAGGAGCGCGTCGAGCAGCGCGTCCGGGTCCGGCTCGAACTCGTACGCCGGCAGCAGCGCGTGGTGCTCCGCCGACTCCGTCGTCTCGACCTGCAGCGGCGCGAGGAAGTTCGCCTGCGGCGTCTGGGTCATGAGCGAGCGGAACTGCGTGTGCACCACGTGCAGCTCGTCCACGCCCCAGATGCCGTCCGGGCCGTGGTGCGGACCGTCCACGTCGTCGACGTCGTCCGCACCGGCCACGAACGCCTTGATCAGCGTCTCGCCGATCTCCCGCGCGTTGGCGAAGGTCGGCTGCTCCGAGAAGCCCGTCCAGCTCGCCTCGACGGGCCGGTTGCGGAACCGGTAGTACGTGAGGCCCTTGCGGCCCACCGTGTACAGCATGACCTGCTTGCCGTCCGCCTTGAGCCGGGCGATGAGCTGCTCGGCCGTACGGATGGCGTTGGCGTTGTAGCCGCCGGCCAGGCCGCGGTCGCTCGTGATGAGAAGCACGCCCGCCCGCCGCACGACCGGCCGCGGCACGAGCAGCGGGTGGTCGACGTTGGCGTTGCTCGCCAGGGCCGTGAGCACGTTGGTGATCGCGGTCGCGTAGGGCTGCGACGCGGCCACCCGCTCCTGGGCCTTGGCGATGCGGCTCGTCGCGACGAGCTCCTGCGCCTTGGTGATCTTCTTGGTGGACTTCACCGACCGGATGCGTCGGCGAAGGGCACCTACCTGGGCTGCCATGGCATCACTTCTTCGGCGGAACGACGCGCTTGACGGTCTCGCGGGTCTCCGCACCGGCTTCCAGCGCCTCGGCGGCCGGCTCGTTGATCACGATCTGGCCGTCCTTGCCGAGGAACATCTGCTTGAAGTCCACGATGGCCTTGTCGAGCGCGGCGACCACGTCGTCGTCCCAGGTGCCGCCGGCGACCGTGTCGAGCGCGTTCTTGTGCGAGTGCCGCAGGTACTGCAGGAACTCGGTCTCGAAGCGGCGGACCTCGCCCAGCGGGACGTCGTCCAGCTTGCCCTCGGTGCCGGCCCACACGGACACGACCTGCTCCTCGACCGGGTACGGCGAGTAGTTCGGCTGCTTCAGCAGCTCGACCAGGCGGCCACCGCGCTCCAGCTGGGCCCGGGAGGCCTTGTCCAGGTCGGAGGCGAACGCGGAGAACGCCTCCAGCTCGCGGTACTGCGCGAGGTTCAGCCGCAGCGAGCCCGCGACCTTACGCATCGGCTTCACCTGGGCCGAACCACCGACGCGGGACACCGACGTACCGACGTTGATCGCCGGACGGACGCCCTGGTTGAACAGGTCGGACTCCAGGAAGATCTGGCCGTCGGTGATCGAGATGACGTTGGTCGGGATGAACGCCGAGATGTCGTTCGCCTTGGTCTCGATGATCGGCAGACCGGTCATCGAGCCCGCGCCCATCTCGTCCGAGAGCTTCGCGCAGCGCTCCAGCAGGCGGGAGTGCAGGTAGAAGACGTCACCCGGGTACGCCTCACGGCCCGGCGGGCGGCGCAGCAGCAGCGACACGGCACGGTACGCCTCGGCCTGCTTGGTCAGGTCGTCGAAGACGATCAGGACGTGCTTGCCGGCGTACATCCAGTGCTGGCCGATGGCCGAGCCGGTGTACGGCGCCAGGTACTTGAAGCCGGCCGGGTCGGACGCCGGAGCCGCGACGATCGTCGTGTACTCCATGGCGCCGGCCTCCTCCAGCGTGCCCCGGATGGAGGCGATGGTGGAGGCCTTCTGGCCGATGGCGACGTAGATGCAGCGGACCTGCTTCTTCGGGTCGCCCGACGCCCAGTTGGCGCGCTGGTTGAGGATCGTGTCCAGCGCGATCGTGGTCTTGCCCGTCTTGCGGTCGCCGATGATCAGCTGGCGCTGGCCGCGGCCGATCGGGGTCATCGCGTCGATCGACTTGATGCCCGTCTGCAGCGGCTCGTTCACCGACTGGCGCGCCATGACGTTGGGCGCCTGCAGCTCCAGCTCGCGGAAGCCCTCGTTCTCGATGTCGCCGAGACCGTCGAGCGGGGCGCCCAGCGGGTCCACGACCCGGCCCAGGAACTTGTCGCCCACCGGCACGGAGAGAACGCGGCCGGTGCGCTTGACCTGCTGGCCCTCCTCGATGCCGGCGAACTCGCCGAGGACGACGACACCGATCTCGCGGACGTCCAGGTTCAGCGCGAGGCCGAGGGTGCCGTCGGCGAACTCCAGCAGCTCGTTGGCCATCGTCGAGGGAAGGCCCTCGACCTTGGCGATACCGTCGCCGGCCTCGGTGACGACGCCGACCTCCTCGCGGGAGATCTCCGGCGTGTAGGACGAGACATAGCGCTCCAGCGCGCCCCGGATCTCATCCGAGGAGATGGTCAGCTCGGCCATCCTCAACTTCCTTATGGTGTGGGGCTGGGCTATGAACCCGTCAGCCTGCGTCGGATATCGGTTTCGTTCGTGGGTTCGGTCAGGTCAGCGCGTGGCGCGCCTCGGCGAGGCGGCGGGAGACCGTGCCGTCGTAGAGGTCGTTGCCGACCTGCACGCTCAGCCCGCCCACGATGGACGGGTCGACGGAGACCTTCAGGGAGATCTCCCGACCGTACATCGCGGCCAGACGGGCGCCCAGTCGGCTCTCGTCCGCCTCGCTCAGCGGCACCGCCGTCGTGACGTAGGCAACCTGCCGGTCGCGCCGCTCGGCGGCGGCCTCGACCAGTCGGGTCAGCGACCCGGCCAGGCCACGGCCGCCGAACCCCGCGAGCGCGAGCGTCGCCAGCCGCGCCGTGGCCGGCTTCGCCCTGTCCTTGAGCAGGTCGTTGACCAGCTCGGCGCGCTGCGCCACGGGCGCGTTCGGGTCACCGAGGACGGTGGCCAGACCCGGGTTGGCGTCGATGAGCTGCCCGAACCGGAACAGCTCGTCCTCCACCTCGCCCAGGTCGCCGGCCTTGTCCGCGCTGGCCAGCAGCGCCTCCACACCCAGCTGCTCGGTCGCGTCGAGCAGCTCGCCCGGGCTCGACCAGCGGCCGGCGACCAGGCCGCGCAGCAGCTGCGCGGCGCGGTCGGAGACCTTGCCCGCGAGGATCGCGTCGAGCAGACCCGCCCGGTCCTCGCCGGACCGCGCCGGGTCCGCGAAGGCCCGACGCAGGCGCGGCTCGCGCCGCAGCACGTCGGCCACGGCGAGGATCTCGTCCGCGGTGGCGGACAGCTCGGCGGGCGACGCCGCGGCGACGACCGACTCGAGCTGTTCCGCCGCGGCGGCGTACGACTCCCGGCTGGCGGCCTGCATCAGCGCGACCCTCCGGCGGGCGTGGTCTCAAGCTCGGTGAGGAACCGCTCGACGGTGCCCTTGCGGCGGGCCTCGTCGGCGAGCGCCTCGCCCACGATGCGGCTGGCCAGGTCCACGGCGATCGTGCCGAGCTCGGCCTTCACCTCGCGGACGATGGTCTGCCGCTCAGCCGCGAGCTGCTCCTTGCCGGCCGCGATGATCCGGTCGGACTCCTCGCGTGCCTTGGTGAGGATGTCGTCGCGGATCCCGGTGGCGTCGGCACGGGCCTCGTCACGGATGCGGGCGGCCTCGGTGCGGGCCTCGGCGAGCTGGGCCTTGTACTGCTCCAGCAGCTCGTCGGCCTCGGCCTGCTTCTCCTCGGCGCGCCGGATGCCGCCCTCGATCGCCTCGACCCGGGCCTTGAACGTCTTCTCCATCTGCGGGAAGACGAACTTCATGAGTACGAAGCAGAGCAGCGCGAAGGCCACCGACCCGACAACGATCTCCTGCCAGATCGGGATGATCGGGTTCGGCTCGTGTGGGACTTCTCCCTCAGCGAAGAGGTGAAGCATGCAAACCTCCGGGATGTAAGGGGGCGGGCCGGCTTACTAGAAGACGAAGCCGAAGGCGATACCCAGCAGGGCCAGGGCCTCGACCACGGCGAAACCGATCCACAGGTACGGGATGGTCAGACGCGACGACTCGGGCTGGCGGGCGGTCGCCTGGATGTACGCGGCGAAGATGATGCCCACGCCGATACCCGGACCGATGGCCGCGAGGCCATAGCCGACGGCGCTGAGGCTGCCTACCACTTCGGCGTTAACCATTACTTGATTCCTCCTGGATATCGCGCGTGACTCTCACGCGTGACGGTGGGACATATGACGTCTGCGGGCTGGCCCGCCGACTCAGTGTTCGTCGGCGAGCGCGCCCTGGACGTAGCTGGCCGTGAGCACCACGAAGACGTAGGCCTGCAGCAGTGCCACGATGACCTCGAGGAAGTACAGGGCGATCGCCATGGCCCAGGACAGCGGCGCGACGGCCTTGATCGCGATCGAGTTCGCGCCGAGCAGCGCGAAGCCGCCGAGCGTGAAGACGAGCAGGATCATGTGGCCGGCGAACATGTTGGCGAAGAGTCGCAGCGCCAGCGTGACCGGCCGGACGATGAAGGTCGAGAAGAACTCGATCGGGATCAGCAGCGGCATGACGAACCACGGCGCCGGCGGCAGCAGCGCGTTCTTGAAGAACCTGCCCGCGCCGTGCTTGCGGATGCCGACCCAGATGAACAGCACGTAACTGATGACCGCGAGCACGATCGGGAAGGCGATGTGCGAGTTCGGGGAGATCTGGATCAGCGGGATCAGGCCGAAGAGGTTGGTCAGCAGGATAAAGCAGAACAACGTCGTCAGATACGGCGCGAAGCGCACGCCATCGTGACCGATCATGTCCTTCGCAACGCCGTCCCGGGTGAACCCGTAGATCGACTCGGCGATCCACTGTCGCTTCGTCGGGATCAGCTGCGGGTTCCGGTACGACCAGAGGAAGAAGACGATAAGGGCGGCGACGGCGAGCCAGACGAGCAGCGTGAACTTCGTCAGCCAGGGGTACGCGCCCTCGACCAGGCTCGGGAGGTAGAACTCCTCCACGCCGGGTGGGAACGGAACTCCGCCCTCAGCGACGATCGGCACCGGGTGCCCCTCTCATGTCATGCCGCCCAACCGTCGGGCGATCAGGTAGACCGCTCCGGCCAGACCGGCGATGAGCCCCACCGCGATCGCGATGCCGCCCGTGTTGAGCCAAACGTCGACGAGCCACCCCACGAACCCCCAGACGGTCATACCGCCAATGAGGTAAGCGAGAGCAGTCCATCCCGCGCTGGCCCCTTGCGGGTCGCGATCCGGGGGAGTCTGGTCACCGGCCATGACGCGGAAAAGATATCAGCCGGCTGAACGGTGCTATGCGTCGACCCCCGCGCGCTGCGCGCGGAGGTGGCATCCGTATCCAAACCAGGGAACCCATACGTTACTCCTCACTGGGGCCAATGTGTCCACTCACGCGCGAAACTTGCTGTGTCGGGTCATGAACACGCACGGTGGACTGAGCGTATCCACATACATGGCGGCTCCCTACGTTGACTTTGGCCGATGTGAGGCCCCCTGGTCAGTGGCCCTGCCGGGTAAACGCTGGTCGATGGGCGATATTTACTGAAAAAGTAGCCTGACAAGTGAACTTCAAGTGAATACTGGCACCTTCCGCGCATCCCAGCGGCTGGTTTCACATCGCCTACACGTCCGCACCCGCCCACCGCCCGACGGCGCCACTACAGGCGACCTTTGGCGGGCCAACCTCCCGTGCCGTCCCGCACAGGTGCGACCCGACAACGGCACAACCGACCAGGCGCCCACCCCAGGTGACCCAACGGCGGAGCAACTGCGCCGGCCGGCTCGCCAAAGGCGACCCCATGGCGGACCCGGCCACCCCGACCCTCACTGCGACCCCATGGCGGCCCAAGTCACGGCGACCCTCACCAGAGGCGACCCCATGGCAGACCGAGTCGCGGCGAACTCCGCCCGATGTGCACATGTGGCAGCCTGCCCCGCCTGGCACTTCGCCAGATGTGCACAGATGGCGGGCGCGGAGCCTCCCGACCTCGCCACATGTTCACATCTGGCGGAGCGCTGCTCGGGGCAAGCCGCCAGATGTGAACATGTGGCGGCCAACGGACGCCTCGACCCCGCCAAGTGCGCACATGTGGCGAGGTCCGACTGCTAGCCCCCCACCACAAGTGCACATGTGGCGAGGTCCGAACGTCAGAACCTCGGCGCATGTGCACATCTGGCGGCTTGCTCCGCGCGGCGCCCCCGCCAACAGTGCGCAGGTGGCGACGATCCACATCCGGCCTAAACCGCGTGCGCGCCCCGGCGTGCAGCGCGGACCCGCTCAGGCCGGACGACCCACTCGGGGTGTCCGACCCGCTCCGGGCCTGCTCTGGGCGCGGACCTGGGTCAGGTGGTGGCGGGCGGGTCGGGGTCGGCGTCCGGAGGATCCGCCGAGGGCTCGGGGAGGACGGGGTGGCGGACGACGTACCAGATCTGGGCCGCGTTCCAGACCACGATCGCGACTATGAGTGAGACGCCCATAGCCGGCAGCCCGGCCCAGTCGGCGGCGGCGAGCGCCGCCATGCCCAGCCCGATGTATGTGAACTTGATCGTGTAGGTGACCAGCCCGACGGCGAGGACGAGCTGGGGCCGGACGGAGTCCGCCCAGGCGATCGCGAGCGTCGACGCCACGTAGCTCAGCGCCACCAGCGCGACGCCCAGTGCCGCGCCCGCCGCGGCGACCGACCCGCCGTAGACGAACCCGATGATCACGGACGCGACGAGCAGCGCGCCGCTGGCCCACAGGGCCGTGGGCAGGTGCGGGATCCGCTGCCGCACCGCCCCCCGCTCCCGGCCCGACGCGGCCGACGCCCCACCGCCCGCCGACCGCCCGCNCCGTCGCCCAAAGACCCACCGTCGCCCAAAGACCCACCGTCGCCCAAAGACCCGCCATAGCCCGGACGTCGCTCGTTGACGGGGTCCTCGGCCGGATCCGTCGCCGCGGGGCCACCGCGCATGGCGGCGGTCACCGGGCGGCCGTGGCCGGCTCGGGTACGGCCGGCTTCGGGTACGCCGGGAAGGCCGCCACCAGCGTGGCGACATCGTCCGCGACGGCGGCCAGCTCCCGGGCCCCGCCCGAGGAGGCCGGATCCGCGCCAACCGCCCGGGCGATGAGCGTGGCGATCTCGCGCATCTGGGGTTCGCGCATGCCCTGGGTGGTGACCGACGGGGTGCCCACACGGATGCCCGAGGCGACCATGGGCTTCTGCGGGTCGTACGGGATGGCGTTCTTGTTGAGGGTGATCATCGCGACGTCGCAGCGCTCCTCGGCCTCGCGTCCGGTGACGCCCGTCTCGCGCAGGTCGAGGAGGGCGAGGTGGGTGTCGGTACCGCCGGAGACGGGGCGCATGCCGGCCTCCGCGAGCCCGTCGGTGAGGGCGCGCGCGTTGGCGACGACCTGTCGGGCGTACTCGGCATAGGAAGGAAGCGCCGCCTCGCGCAGGGCCACGGCCTTGGCCGCGACGACGTGCATCAGGGGGCCGCCCTGGGTGAACGGGAAGACGGCCTTGTCCACCCGCGTGCTCAGCTCCTGGGTGCAGAGGATCATGCCGCCGCGCGGACCGCGCAGGACCTTGTGGGTAGTGGCGCAGACAACGTCGGCGTGCGGCACGGGCGAGGGGATGACCCCGCCGGCGACCAGGCCGATGAAGTGCGCGGCGTCGACCATGAGGTACGCCCCGACCTCGTCGGCGATCGACCGGAACCGCCCGAAGTCGATCAAGCGGGAGTAGGCGGTCGCGCCACAGATGATCATCTTGGGGCGGTGGGCCAGGGCGAGGTCGCGGACCTCGTCGTAGTCGATCAGCTCGGTGTCGGGTCGGACGGTGTAGCCGACGGTGCGGAACCAGGCGCCCGAGAAGTTGACCTTCGAGCCGTGGGTGAGGTGCCCGCCGTGGGGCAGGTCCATGGCGAGGACGGTGTCGCCGGGCTGCACCAGGGCGGCGTACGCGGCGAGGTTGGCGCTCGCCCCGCTGTGCGGCTGCAGGTTCGCGTGGTCGGCGCCGAACAGCTCCTTGGCCCGCGCGATGCCGATCTCCTCGGCCTTGTCGACCTCGGCGCAGCCGCCGTAGTAGCGGCGGCCCGGGTACCCCTCGGCGTACTTGTTGGTCAGCGTCGAGCCGAGCGCCGCCAGGACGGCCGGCGAGGTCAGGTTCTCGCTCGCGATCAGCTGCAGGCCGCGCCGAAGGCGGGACAGCTCGCCGAGGATCACGGCCGCGATCTCCGGATCCTCCGCCTCGAGCGCGGCGAAGTCCGGGCCCCAGAAGGTCTCCACCTTCGGAAGTCTATGGCCCGTAGCGTTCGGATGCCCGGGCGACGGGGCCGCGCACCGGGCATGATCGTGGGTATGCGCTGTCTCGTCACCGGCGCGACGGGCTACGTGGGCGGCCGGCTGGTGCCCCGCCTGCTCGCCGCGGGCCACGACGTGCGCTGCCTGGTCCGTGATCCGGGCCGGCTGCGCGACGAGCCGTGGGCCGACCAGGTGGAGATCGTCAAGGGCGACGTGACCAACCCCGACGGCCTCGTCGACGCGCTGCGCGGCTGCGACGTCGCGTACTACCTGGTGCACACGCTCGGCCACCGCGACTTCGTCCGGCTGGACCGACGAGGTGCCGAGGTGTTCACCGACGCCGCCGCGCACGCGGGCGTGCGCCGGCTGATCTACCTGGGCGGCCCGGACCCGGGCCACGGCGAGCAGGCGTCCGACCACCTGCGCTCGCGCGACGAGGTCGCCCGGATCATGCTGGCCGGCCCGGTGCCGGCGGTCGTGCTGCGGGCCGCGGTCATCATCGGGTCCGGCTCGGCCAGCTTCGAGATGCTGCGCTACCTCACCGAACGCCTGCCCGTCATGGTCACCCCGCGCTGGGTGCGCAACCGGGTGCAGCCGATCGCCATCCGCGATGTGCTGCGCTACCTGGTGGAATGCCCGACGCGGATCCCCGAGGACGTCAACCGCGCCTTCGACATCGGCGGCCCCGACGTGCTGACCTACGCCGACATGATGCGCCGGTACGCCGAGGTGGCCGACCTGCCGCCCCGCCTGGTCCTCGACGTCCCCGCGCTCACCCCCGAGCTGTCCGCGCTGTGGGTCGGCCTGGTCACCCCCGTGCCGAGCGCGATCGCCCGTCCCCTGGTGGCGAGCCTCATCCACGAGGCGATCGCCAAGGAACACAACATCCGCGAGTACGTGCCGGACCCGCCGGAAGGGCTCACCGGCTTCGCGGAGGCGGTCCGGCTGGCGCTGGCCAAGGTGCGCGACGCCGACGTCGAGACCCGCTGGTCGGACGCGAGCTGGCCGTGGGCGCCGGCCGCGCCGCTGCCCAGCGACCCGCTGCCGAGCGACCCGGACTGGTCGGGCGGCACCGTCTACACCGACGCGCGGGACCGGGCGGTCGCCGCCCCGCCCGCGGCCCTGTGGCGGGTCATCGAGGCCATCGGCGGCGAGCACGGCTGGTACTCGTTCCCGCTGGCCTGGTCGGCGCGCGGCTGGCTGGACCGGCTCGCGGGCGGTGTCGGCCTGCGCCGGGGCCGGCGCGACCCGCAGCGGCTCATGGTCGGCGAGGCGCTGGACTTCTGGCGGGTCGAGGAGATCGTGCCGGGCAGCCTGTTGCGGCTGCGGGCCGAGATGCGCCTGCCCGGCCGCGCCTGGTTGGAGATGCGCGCCGAGCCGGAGAACGGCCGCGCCCGCTACCGCCAGCGCGCCGTGTTCCTGCCGCACGGGCTGGCCGGGCACGCGTACTGGGCGATGGTGTGGCCGTTCCACGCCGTCGTGTTCGGCGGCATGGCCCGCAACATCGCGACCGCCGCCGAGCGCGAGCCGCCGGACGAGTGAGGGTCAGCTCGTGAGGATGGCCGCGAGCGGGAGCACGGTCTCCTCGATCTCGTCGGCGACCCGGGCGAACTCCGCCGGCGCGAGACCCCACGGATCGTCGAGGTCGTCGCTGGGGCGCGAGCTGGCGCGCCGGCCGTCGCCGCCCCACACCGCGCCGCCGCCGCGGGCCGCGTCCACGGCCACGACGAGGGCGTACGCGCGGTCGTAGGCGGCCTCGGCGGTGCCGTCGTTGGGCGGCAACCGGTCAAGGTGGACACCGCGCATGAGGCGCCCGAACTCGCCGAGCACGAAGACCTTGCCGGCGGCGTCGGGGCGCAGCTCGACGGCGTGGTAGACCTGCTCGGCGGTGGCGCACAGGATGAGGTCCGACTCGTCGATCATCGCCTTGGTCATCCGGCGGGCGACGAAGCCGGACGGGTCGCCGCCGCGGGCCAGCAGCTCCCGCTCGGCCGGGGCGTTCATCGGCTCGCCGACGTGCCACGAGCCCGTACCGGCCCCGTGGCTGCGGTAGAGCTCCGCGGCCCGGTCACCGATCTCCTTGCGTACGGCCAGCTCGAACAGTCGCTCCGCCATCGGCGAGCGGCAGATGTTGCCGACGCATACGTGCAGGACGGTGAACGGCGCCACGTCGTCTACTCCCCCGGCAGCTTGATGTTCGGGACCACCTCGCGCAGCTTCTCGATCGGCAGCGCGCCCTCGCGCAGCACCGTCGGAACCGGTGTTACGCAATTCACAATCGTAGATGGCGTCTGGTCGACGCTCTCCCCCGCCTCCAGGTACACGGAGACGGCGTACTGAAACTGGTCCTGGGCCGCCTTGGCGGTCAGCGCGGCCGGCTCGCCGGTCTTGTTGGCGCTGGACACGGCCATCGGGCCGGTCTCGCGCAGCACCTCCAGCGCCACCGGGTGCGCGGGCATCCGCACGGCCACGGTGCCGCCCGTGTCGCCGAGGTCCCACTGCAGGCTGGGCGCCTGCTCGACCACGATGGTGAGCGCCCCCGGCCAGAACGCCTCGACGAGGTCGCGGGCCACGGCGGGCAGGTTCAGCGTGAGGCCGTCGAGGGTGTGCCGGGAGCCGATGAGGACCGGCGGGGGCATGTGCCGCCCGCGTCCCTTGGCGTTGAGCAGCGCGGTGACCGCCCACGGTTTGAAGGCGTCCGCGCCGATGCCGTAGACGGTGTCGGTGGGCAGCACGACGAGGTCGCCGCGGCGGACGGCCTCGGCCGCGGCGGTCACCCCCTGGTCGCGCCAGGCGAGGGTGCGGCAGTCGTAGAGGTTCACGGTGCGCCATCCTGCCATCCGCCGGCGCGTCGCGCGGTGGTGAACCGGGGGCGTCCCGCGAGATCGTGGTGCAGCCGTACGCGCTCGAAGCGCCCGTCGGCGCGCAGCAGCGCGGGAACCGCCCCGCCGTGCGTGTCGTCGTGCTCGACACCGAACGCGCCGCCCGGCGCGAGCAGCGCGGCCACCCGGCCCACCAGGGGGCGGATCAGGTCGAGCCCGTCCGGCCCGCCGAACACGGCGACCGCGGGGTCGTGCTCGGTCACCTCGACCGACAGTTGGCCGGCCGCGGTGAGCGGCACGTAGGGCGGGTTGCAGAGCACCAGGTCGACCCGACCGTCGAGGTCGGCGAGCGTCGCCGGGTCGATGACGTCGCCCGCCAGGACCGTCACCGGCGCTTCGGCGGCATTACGCCGCAACCATGCCAGCGCTGCCGGGTCGCGTTCGACGGC
Source organism: Luedemannella flava (assembly GCF_039528515.1). Classification (NCBI taxonomy): domain Bacteria; kingdom Bacillati; phylum Actinomycetota; class Actinomycetes; order Micromonosporales; family Micromonosporaceae; genus Luedemannella; species Luedemannella flava. The sequence continues at coordinate 4,527 of NZ_BAAALT010000084.1, read as the reverse complement.
GTACACGTCGGCGCCCGGGTGCTCCGTCGCGACGGACAGCGCGATCGCGCCGGAGCCGGCGCAGAGGTCCACCACGACGGGATCCGCGGTGTGCCCGCGCAGCCACGCCAGCCCCCACTCGACGAGCAGCTCCGTCTCGGGCCGGGGGACGAACACGCCGGGTCCCACAGCCAGATCGAGGTGCCGGAAGGCAGCCCGGCCGGTGAGGTGCTGGAGGGGTACGCGTGACTCGCGCGCCGCGATCAGCGACGCGTACTCGCGGTGTTGTTCCTCGGTGAGGTCCGGCGCGAGCAGCAACCGACCCCTGGTTGTGGCCAGCACGTGTGCGGCCAGCAGCTCCGCGTCGGTGCGCGCGGACACCACCCCGGCCTCGGCAAGTGCGGCGGTGGCGTGCGCGATCGTGGCGGAGACGGACACCCTCCCATCATGCACGCCGGTGATGACCACCGGCCCCCGTGCGGAGATCGTCAGGCCGGACGACGTTGGCCGTCCTGACGAGTCCCCCACACCGCCGCGTGCTCGGCTGACCGCACCGGTCAGCGGAGTGCGCGCGCGGCGGCGAGCATGCGTTGCACGTCAGCCCGGGCGACCGCGCGCTCGCGGTCGGCGCAGACCGCCTCCCACGCGTTGCCGCGCGACGTGCCCAACCGCTCCTCGCCCAGCACCCGGTAGAGCACCCGGACCGTCGCGCTCAGCACCGCGCGGGGCGGCGCCGTGATGTCGACGGTCCTGGTCTGCATACCCAGAGGTGTGCTCATGGTTCGGCCCCCAGTGGCTTCCGGTCCCAGCGGGCGTGAACGGTTACCCGCCACAAATGTTCGGGGATGGGTGTTTCGAGTCCGTGTCCCTGGCGTCAACGGCAGGTCAGATTCCGGTGTCTTCTTCCGTAACACCCTATTTCGCCACACTGATTACACGTGCCTCAACAGGCACATCAGCGGCGGGACAGCTCCGTCTCGCCAGCCAGGCGCGCCGCCCGGTCCGCCTCGGTCAGGGCGTCGAGCACCCCGTCCGCGTCACCCGCGAGCACCAAATCCAAGTTGTACGCCGTGAAGTTGATCCGGTGGTCCGAAATGCGGTTCTGGGGGAAGTTGTATGTGCGGATGCGCTCCGAGCGGTCCACCGTGCGGACCTGCGCGCGCCGGGCGTCGGAGGCCGCGGCGGCCGCCTGCTCCTCGGCGAGCTGGGCCAGTTTCGCCCGCAACATCCGCATCGCGCGGTCCTTGTTCTGCAGCTGCGAACGCTCGTTCTGGCAGCTCACCACCACGCCCGTGGGCAGGTGGGTGATGCGCACCGCCGAGTCGGTGGTGTTGACCGACTGGCCGCCCGGGCCGCTGGACCGGAACACGTCGACGCGCAGGTCGTTCTGGTCGATCTCGACCTCGGCCTCCTCGGCCTCCGGGGTGACCAGCACGCCGACGGCCGAGGTGTGGATGCGGCCCTGCGACTCGGTGGCGGGCACGCGCTGCACGCGGTGCACCCCGCCCTCCCACTTCAGCCGCGACCAGACGCCGTACCCGCCGTCGGGGACGCCCTTGGTCTTGATCGCGACGGCGACGTCCTTCATGCCGCCCAGGTCCGACTCCTGCGAGTCGAGCACCTCGGTGACCCAGCCGCGCCGCTCGGCGTAGCGCAGGTACATCCGCAGCAGGTCGCCGGCGAACAGGGCCGACTCCTCGCCGCCCTCGCCCGCCTTGATCTCCAGGATCACGTCCTTGCCGTCGTTGGGGTCGCGCGGCATGAGCAGCTCGGCGAGCTTCTCCTCGATCCCGGGGATGCGCTCGGCCAGGGCGTCGGCCTCGGCCGCGAACTCGGCGTCCTCGGCGGCCAGCTCACGCGCGGCGGCCAGGTCGGAGCGGGCCTGGGTCAGCTCGGCGGCGGTCTTGTGGATGGGGGTCAGCTCCGCGAAACGCCGGCCGACCTGCCGCGCCGTCGCCTGGTCGGCGTGGATCGCCGGATCGGCGAGCCGCTTCTCCAGGTCCGCGTACTCGTCCAGCAGCGTCGCCAAACGATCAGTGCTCATGCTGTACCCCCTCTCCTGATCTTCCTACGACATCACAAACGGCGCCCGCCCCGCGCCGACATGGGCGCGGTGGCGGACGCCGTTGGCGCGGCTACTTGGCCTTGTTGACCTTGGCGTACTTCTGCTGGAACTTCGCCACGCGGCCGGCGGTGTCGAGGACGCGCTGCTTGCCCGTGTAGAACGGGTGGCACACGTTGCAGGTCTCGACGTGGATCGCGCCGCTCTTGGCGGTGCTGCGCGTGGTGAACGTGTTGCCGCAGGAGCAGGTGACGTTGGTCACGGAGTACTGCGGGTGAATGTCGGGCTTCATGTGCTGCCTTGGTCCTCTCATGAAGGTCGCCGGGTCGCCTCGCGTCAGCTCGACGCGATGTCTGGGCGTGAACCGGTACCTGGCCGACTTAACAGTCTGCCACGCGGTGTTGTTCCCGGGTGAACGGGGTGCTACTTCATGACCAGGCGGCCGCTGGTCTCGAACGTCGCGAGGTCCGCCAGCGCCTCCCGGACGGTCGCCGACAGCGGCTCCGGGAGCTCGCCCGGGTCGTAGAACACCGCGTCGGTGGTCTCGTCGGTGACCCTGATCAGCTCCCCCGACCAGCGCGGCACCCGGAACGCGGTGACGAACAGCTGGTACGTGTGGCCCCACTGGTTCGTGAACGTGTAGTCCACACCCGTGTAGAGGGCGAACGGCTCGACCTCACCGGCGGTCAGCCCGGTCTCCTCGAACACCTCGCGGACGGCGCACTCGGTGATCGACTCGCCCAGCTCCATCGCGCCCGCCGGCAGCGACCAGTGCCCGTTGTCCGACCGTTTGATCAGCAGCACCCGGCCGGCGTCGTCGCGGATGACGGCGCGGGCGCCGATGAACATGAGGATCCGCTCCCCCGCGATCGCCCGCAGCTGACCCAGGTACGACTCCGCCCACGAGATGCTCGACATGCGCCCCACCCTAGAGAAAACACCGAGGGGGCGCGCCGGTCGGCGCGCCCCCTCGGTGTGACGGGTGATTACTCGCCCGGCGTGCTCTTGGCGATCTGCATGAGGAACTCGACGTTGGTGCGGGACTGCTTGAGCCGGTCGAGCAGCAGCTCGATGGCGGCCTGCGAGTCCAGCGAGTGGAGCACCTTGCGCAGCTTGAGGGTGATGGCGTACTCCTCGGGCGCGAGCAGGATCTCGTCCTTACGCGTGCTCGACGGGTCGATGTCCACCGCCGGGAAGATGCGCTTGTCGGCGATCTTCCGGTCGAGCTTGAGCTCGGCGTTGCCCGTGCCCTTGAACTCCTCGAAGATGACCGTGTCCATCATCGAACCGGTCTCCACCAGCGCGTTGGCGATGATGGTGAGCGAGCCGCCGTTCTCGATGTTGCGGGCGGCGCCGAGGAAGCGCTTGGGCGGGTACAGCGCCGTGGAGTCGATACCGCCGGACAGGATGCGACCCGACGCCGGGGCGGCCAGGTTGTACGCCCGGCCCAGGCGGGTGATCGAGTCCAGCAGGACGACCACGTCGTGACCCAGCTCGACCAGGCGCTTGGCCCGCTCGATCGCCAGCTCGGCGACGGTGGTGTGGTCCTGCGGCGGGCGGTCGAACGTCGAGGCGATGACCTCGCCCTTCACCGACCGCTGCATGTCGGTGACCTCCTCCGGCCGCTCGTCGACGAGGACGACCATGAGGTGGCACTCGGGGTTGTTCTGGCTGATCGCGTTCGCGATGGCCTGCTGGATCATCGTCTTACCGGCCTTCGGCGGCGAGACGATGAGCGCGCGCTGACCCTTACCGATCGGCATCACCAGGTCGATGATCCGGGTGGTGAGGATGTGCGGCTCGGTCTCCAGGCGCAGCCGCTCCTGGGGGTAGAGCGGCGTGAGCTTGTAGAACTCGGGGCGGCGACGCGCCTCCTCCGGGTCCATGCCGTTGATGGTGTCGAGGCGGACCAGGGGGTTGTACTTGTCGCGGCGCTGCTCGCCCTCGCGGGGCGCGCGCACGGCACCGGTCACGGCGTCGCCGCGGCGCAGACCGTACTTCTTGATCTGCGACATCGAGACGTAGACGTCGTTGGGGCCGGCGAGGTAGCCGGACGTGCGCACGAACGCGTAGTTGTCGAGCACGTCGACGATGCCGGCGACCTGCACGAGCACGTCGTCGTCGCTGACCTGCGGCTCGGCGCCGCCGCCACCGGTCGACTCGCCGCGCTCGCCCCGGCCACGACGACGGTCGCGGAACCGGCTGCGCCGACCGCGACGACCGCCCTCGTCGTCATCGTCGTCGTTGGCGCCGCGGTTGTCGCGGTTGTCCCGCTCGCCGCGGGTGTCCCGTTCGTTGCGGTTGTCGCGGTTGTCCCGCTCCCCGCGCTCGCCACGGTCGCTCCGGTCGCCACGGTTGCCGCGCTCACGCCGGTCGCCGCGCTCGGGGCGCTCGCCCCGCTCGGCGCGCTCAGCGCGGCCCTCACCACGGTCGGGGTCTTCGCGGACGGCCGTGCGGCCGCCGTTCTCGCGGGCCTCGTCGGCGGC
>NZ_BAAALT010000083.1:0-50634 GCF_039528515.1 Luedemannella flava | reverse complement strand
GGGACAGGCCGACCCACACCCGCAGCCCGGCACCCCGTTGAACACCAGTCACCTAGCGCTCGTTCGTCCGGTTCGGCGGCCGCGCAGCCGCCGTCAGGGATCCTTGGCGCGCCTCGGTTTCGGGGCGACCTCGCTGGACGCGCGGACCACCAGCTCCGGCTGGAACACGACGTGCCGGTGCTCGTGCTTGTCGCCCGCCTCGATCTCCTCCAGCAGGAGCTGGGCGGCGGTGCGGCCGAGCTGCTCGCGCGGCTGGCGCACCGAGGACAGCGGCACGGCCGCGGCGGCCGCGAACTCGATGTCGTCGTACCCGACGATGGCGATGTCGTCGGGCACCCGCAGACCGCGCTTGGTCATTTCCTGGAGTACGCCGAGGGCGAGCAGGTCGTTCGCGCAGAACGCGGCCGTCGGCCGGCTGGCCGGGGCCAGGTCGGCCAGCTCGCCGGCCGCCGCGCGGCCCGCCGCCACGGTCAGGTTCGGGGTGGGCAGGACGGTGAGGGTCACCCCGTCGTGGTCGGCGACGGCGGCCGCGACGCCGGAGTGCCGGTCGGCGACCTGGGGGATGGTGAGCGGCCCGCCGACGAACGCGATGTGCCGGTGGCCCGTCCCGACCAGGTGCCGCCCCGCGAGCCGGCCGCCGAGCACGTCGTCGACGGCGACCGAGCAGCGGTTGTGCCGGCCGGAGTTCCGGTCGACCAGGACGACCGGCGTGCCGCGCTGGATGAACTTCTCCAGCCGCGACCCGCGCGAGTCGTCGACGGGGGTGATGAGGACGCCCCGGATCCGTTGCTCCTCCAGGATGTCGAGGTGGCGCTGCTCGCGGCCGGCGTTGTCGGCGCTGTTGCAGACCATGACGGCGACGCCGCTGTCCTCGACCGCGTCCTCGGCGCCGCGCACCACGTCGGTGAAGAACGGGTTGGCGACGTCGAGGACGACGATCGCGATGTGCCGGCTGCGGCCCGCGCGCAGCTGGCGGGCCGACTCGTTGCGCACGTAGCCCAGCTCGGCGATGGCGTCCAGGACGCGGCGGCGGGTGTCGGCGGCGACGAGGTCAGGGTGGTTGAGCACGTTGCTCACGGTGCCCAGCGAGACGCCGGCGTGCCGTGCGACCTCTTTGATGCTGGTCGTCGACATGGCTCCATAGCGTAGGCGGGCGGTAAAACGTGTCAACCGTGTGGGGCACCCGATCCGGGGCACCGATCGGCACGGCTATGCGCACACATCGAAAATGGATAATATCGACGCGCCCAACTCTTTGAAACGTTTCGAGATCGTAAGGGGGCTGGCGTGCGGCGGGTGTGTTTCACGCTTCAGGTGCGACCGGAGATGTTGGAGGAGTACCGGCGCCGCCATGCCGAGGTCTGGCCCGAGATGCTGGCCGCCCTGCGCGACACCGGGTGGCACGACTACTCCCTCTTCCTGCGCGATGACGGGCTGCTCGTCGGCTACCTCCTCACGGAGGACTTCGACGCGGCCCTGGCCGCGATGGACGCCACCGAGGTCAACGCCCGGTGGCAGGCGGACATGGCCCCGTTCTTCGCCGGCCGGCGGGCCGACCGGAGCATGCGGGTCCTGCCGGAGGTGTTCAACCTGGACGAACAGTTGGGGGAAGCGCGATGACGGACCTTGCGCGGGTCAGGGACGTGCTGCGCACGCAGCGGATCGAGACCGCGTCGTGGGCGTACGCGAACTCGGGCACCCGGTTCAAGGTGTTCGGACAGGAGGCCGTGCCCCGCGACCCGTACGAGAAGATCGCCGACGCGGCCACGGTGCACCGCTTCACCGGGGTGGCCCCCACGGTGGCGCTGCACATCCCGTGGGACAAGGTGGCCGACTACGCCGACCTGGCGCGGCACGCCCGCGAGCTCGGCGCGGAGCTGGGCACCATCAACTCCAACGTGTTCCAGGACAACGACTACATGCTCGGCAGCGTCACCAACCCGGACCCGGCGATCCGCGCGAAGGCGACGTCGCATCTGCTGGAGTGTGTCGACATCATGGACCTCACCGGGTCGCGCGACCTCAAGCTGTGGTTCTCCGACGGCACGAACTACCCGGGTCAGGACGACGTACGGCGGCGTCAGGACCGGCTCGCTGACTCGCTCGCCGAGGTCTACGCGCGGCTCGGCGACGGGCAGCGGATGCTGCTGGAGTACAAGCTGTTCGAGCCGGCGTTCTACATGACCGACGTGCCCGACTGGGGGACCGCCTACCTGCACTGCGTCGCGCTGGGCGAGAAGGCCAAGGTGGTCATCGACACCGGGCACCACGCGCCGGGCACCAACATCGAGTTCATCGTGGCGCAGCTGCTGCGGGCCGACAAGCTCGGCGGGTTCGACTTCAACTCGCGGTTCTACGCCGACGACGACCTCATGGTGGGCGCGGCCGACCCGTTCCAGCTGTTCCGGATCATGCACGAGATCGTGCTGGCCGACGCGGTCGGGCCGGCCTCGGGCATCGCGTACATGCTCGACCAGTGCCACAACATCGAGCCGAAGATCCCGGCCGTGATCCGGTCGGTGATGAACGTGCAGGAGGCGACCGCCAAGGCGCTGCTCGTCGACCATGACGCGCTGCGCGCCGCGCAGGACGCCGGGGACGTGCTGGGCGCCAACGAGGCGCTCATGGACGCGTACCACACGGACGTCCGACCGCTGCTGCGCGACTTCCGCGAGGACCTGGGGCTCGACCCCGAGCCGCTGGAGGCGTACCGACGGTCCGGCTACTTCGACAAGATCAAGGCCGAGCGGGTGGGCGGCGAACAGGCGGGGTGGGGCGCATAAGGCCGGCCTCCGGGTGACCGCGGACCTCATCCGCGTCGCCCCCGCCGACGAATGGCCACTTCCGTGCGAAACCCGCCCCCTGCGTTCCGCACGTAGATGGCCATATCGCGGCCGCCCACGGGCGGGACGTTGAGCCTGCCCGCGCATGTCGGATATGTCGCCGCGAACGCGGGGTTGAGACCAGCGATCTTGGGACGGAACACGCGGAAGTCCGCGTGTTCCGTCCCAACGTCCGCCCGGGTGATCGCGAGGGACCGGTGCCAGCGCCCGCCTTCCTGTCGCGCCGACGTCTGGACCGTTGCGCGGGCAGAACACGGCGGAGTGACGTGCGTAAAGGTCCAGATGTCGGCCGCTACGCGGATCAGCCGTCGCCGTCCCGTGTCGGCTGTCGCTCCGCCCGGGCACCCGGTGTTCACCTCGATTCGGCGGGAACTCTCCAGGACACCCGGACGACCAATGTCTCGTGCGCGGCGGGTCAGCTGCCGGCGCTGTCGATCTGTGCGAAATGGAGTACGCGCTCATGCGTCGAATCCTGCTGCGCGCCGGGGCGGCCCTTGCCGCCGTCGGGGCGGTTGTCCTGGCCACGGCGTCGCCCGCCGCCGCCCACGTGACGGTGAACGCGGCGAACGCCACCCAGGGCGGGTACGCCAAGGTGGCGTTCCGGGTGCCGAACGAACGGGACAACGCGGGCACCGTGAAGCTGGAGATCAGCCTGCCGGCCGACGCGCCGGTGGCGTCGGTGTCGCTGCGCCCCCAGGCCGGCTGGACGGCCACCACGGAGAAGACCACGCTCGCCACCCCGCTGAAGGTGCACGACCGCGAGGTCAAGGAGGTCGTCTCGAAGATCACCTGGACCGCCGACAAGGGCGTGCAGATCAAGCCGGGCGAGTTCCAGGAGTTCGAGGCGTCGCTCGGGCCGCTGCCCGAGGTCGACCAGCTGATCTTCAAGGCGCTGCAGACGTACTCCACCGGCGAGGTGGTCCGCTGGATCGACGAGCCGGCCACCGACGGCAGCTCGCCCGAGCACCCGGCGCCCGTCCTCAAGCTGGCCAAGGCGACGGGCGGCGCCCACGGGGCCGTGGCCGTCGTGAGCGACGAACCCCACGCCGACGCGGCGGGCGGGCACGGCGGCGGTTCCGCCGGCGGCGACTCGTCGGTCGGCACCCTGCTCGGTCTGGCCGGCCTCGTTCTCGGCCTCGCGGGCCTGGTCGTGGGCCTGCTCGCCTACCGCCGCGCGGCCACCAGCGTCTGACGTTCCCAGGTGACGGGGTCGCCAGCCGCCGGCGACCCCGTCACGACCCCGTGACGGCCCACGCGAGCAGCGCGCCGACCGCGGCCGCCCCCAGCCCGGCGACCACGCTCGCCACCGCGTTCGCCAGCGCGTAGAACCGGTAACCCTCCTGGGTCAGCCGCAGCGTCTCGTAGGAGAACGTCGAGTACGTGGTGAGCGCCCCGCAGAAGCCGGTCCCGAGCAGCGCGCCGACCGGCCCGTTCGTCGGCAGCCAGGTCAGGAAGCCCAGCACCAGGCTCCCGCACACGTTCACCGCCAGCGTCCCCCACGGGAACACCGAGTCGTGGCGGGCCTGCACGGCGCGGTCGGCCAGATAACGCAGCGGGGCACCGACCGCCGCGCCCACGGCGATGAGCAGCAGCGTCATCGCGAAACCCGGAGCGCGGCCCGGATCGCCCAGGCGGTGACCGACGCGCCCGCCCACACCGCCAGCACGGCTCCCACCAGCGTCGCGGCGAGGTAGGCCAGCGCCACCCCGGCCGCGCCCGCGCCCGCCGCCCGGCCGATGTCCACCACGTACGTGGAGAAGGTCGTGTACCCGCCGAGGACCCCGACGCCCAGGAAGGGCCGCAGCAGCCGCCAGGTCGCCACCTTCTCGGTGATGAGCGTCATGAGTACGCCGATGAGCAGGCACCCCGACACGTTGACGACGAACGTCGACCAGGCGAACTGGCCCGGCGCGTGCGGCCAGGCCAGCGAGACGCCGTAGCGGGCCAGCGCCCCGAGGACCCCGCCCGCCGAGATGGCGGCGAGCACCGGGACGGGGCTCGGCCGTAGTTCCGCCCGTTCGGCGGGGACGTGCAGGTCGACGTCGGCGTCGATGGGCGCGGGCTCGCTCACTACCGCAGGCTAGCGGCCCGGGGCGGACCGGCACCGGCCCGCCCCTGGCCGCGCCGGTCAGACCGGCCCGAAGCGGGTGCCGAACGAGGAGCCGTTGGACAGCGTGCAGGACGGCACGCTGTTCACCGTGTGGCAGAAGTCGGCCCGCCCGCCGCCGTTCATGTCGGCCAGGCCGGCGTTGTCCCAGTTGCTGGTGGCGGCGGTGAGGTTGCCGTTGAAGCCACCGCCGGTCGACAGGGTGCACGTGACGGTCGACCCGGTCTGCCGGCAGAAGTCGTCGCGACCGTCGCCGCTGACGTCGCCGAAGAGGCCCGTGCCGCCGGCACCCGTGTCCATGCCCGTGGTGAAGACGGACCCGAACGTCGTCCCGTTGGAGACCGTGCAGACGACGGAGTAGGAGAACACCCCGGTGATGCGGCAGAAGTCGGCGCGGTGGTCGCCGTTGACGTCGGCCCAGCGGCGGCTGTCGTCGTAGCCGGGGTCCAGGGCGTTCGAGCTGACGGGCAGGTTGAAGCCGGTGCCCGCGCTGTTGGCGGGGGTGCACTGCGCGTACTTGTTGGAGCTGTTGACGATCCGGCAGTAGTCGGCGCGGCCGTCGCCGTTGATGTCGGTCCACGCCCGGCCGGCGTCATAGCCGGGGTCGAGCGTTGCCGACGTCACCGACGTCGTTTCGAACCCGCTCCCGGTGGACCTCAGGCACGCCAGCTGGTAGCTGCCGAGGCCGACGACGCGGCAGAAGTCGGCGCGCCCGTCGGCGTTGTAGTCGATCCAGGCCCGACCGGAGTCGTAACCGGGGTCGATCGACACCGACGTGTAGGTGGCGCCGAAGCCGTCCGGCGTCGAGATCGTGCACTGCGCGCTCTTGTACATGCTGCCGACGACGCGGCAGAAGTCGGCGCGACCGTCGTTGTTGAAGTCGACCCACGCCCGCCCGGCGGCCCAGCCGAGGTCCTGGCCCGGGGCGGAGAAGGTCTGGTTGAAGCCCGTGCCGGTGGACAGCGAGCAGACCGGCACGTCGGTCAGCCGGCAGAAGTCGGCCCTGCCGTCCGCGTTGAAGTCGACGAAGCCGTGGCTGGCCTGGACGCCCTTGAAGAACACCACCGACGCGTGCGCCGGCGAGGGCACGGCCAGCAGCGTCGCGACGAGTGCCGCCGCGGCCGCCAGGAAGACCGCGACCCTGCGTGTGGAGAACACCATGTCCGCAAACCTTTCTCGGTGAGCATCTGCTGTGGACCCACGCTAAGAAAGGGCGCCTGACCTGGGCATCAGTGCTAACACGTAGGGCGGGTCAGCCGCCCGACAGATGGGTGAGGACGGCCAGCACGCGCCGGTTGCTGTCCGGCTCCTCGTGCAGCCCCAGCTTGGTGAAGATGCTGCGTACGTGCGCCTCGACCGTGCGCTCGGCCAGGTGCAGCTCGGCGGCCACCCCGGCGTTCGAGCGCCCCTCGGCCATCCGCGAGAGGATCTCCCGCTCCCGCGCGGAGAGCACCTCGACGCCGGCCAGCGCGGCGGGCCGGCGCAGCACCTGCGCGACGACGACCGGGTCGACGGCCGTGCCGCCGGTGGCCACGCGCAGGACCGCCGCGACGAACCCGTCGATGTCGCTGATCCGGTCCTTGAGCAGGTAGCCCACGCCGCCGGCGCCGCGGTGCTCCAGCACCGCCAGCGCCTCGCGCCGCTCGAGGTGCTGGGACAGCAGGAGTACGCCCACACGCGGGTGGTCGCGTTGGATCGCCGCGGCCGCCCGGACCCCCTCGGTCGTCCACGTCGGGGGCATCCGGATGTCCACGATGGCCACGTCGGGCCGGTGGTCGGCGACAGCGCGCAGCAGCTGACCCGCGTCGCCGACGTCGGCGGCCACGGTGAGGCCCTCGGTCTCCAGGACGCGGCGCAGTCCCGTGCGCAGCAGCACCGCGTCGTCGGCGAGCACGACGCGGGTCACGCGGCGGCGCCCAGGGGCAGGCTCGCGCGGACCGTGGTGCCGGCGCCGGGCGGGCTGGTCAGGTCGAAGGTGCCGCCGGCCGATTCCACCCGGGCGCGCAGCCCGGCCAGTCCGCCGCCGGGGACCGCGACGGCGCCCCCGGCGCCGTCGTCGCGCACGGTCACCACGAGCCGGCCCCGAGCGGCGGCCAGCGTCGCGGTGGCGGTACGCGCGTGCGCGTACTTCTCGGTGTTGGTCACGGCCTCGACCACGACGAAGTAGGCGGTGACCGCGGCCTGTTCCGGCAGCGACGCGCCGGCGAGCCGGTCATCGACGGTGACGGGGACGCTCGACCGCTCGGCGAGCGCGGCCACGGCCCCGGGTAGGCCGTAGCGGACCAGCTCGGGCGGGTTCAGGCCGCGCACGAGGTCGCGCAGCTCGGCGACGGCGGTCTCGACCTCGGCCGCGCCGCGCGCCACCAGCTCGCGGTCGGGCGTGGCCGCGCGGTTGGCCTGGCGCAGCAGCAGCGCGCCGGCGACTAGGCGCTGCTGCACCCCGTCGTGCACGTCGCGCTCGACGCGCTGGCGGGCCGCGTCGCCGGCCTCGATGAGCTCGCGGCGGTGGCTGCGGCTGAGGCTGATCGCGGCGCCGACGGGCACGAGGCCGGCGCCGATGGCGTAGACGGCCGTCGCCCAGGCCCGGCCGTTGAAGGCGGTCGCGCCGGCCAGGCCGGTGGTGGCGGCGCGCACGAAGGTGGCCGTCCAGAAGGGCGCGAACGCGTGCCGGTCGCCCGGGGTGGCGCGCGCGTAGCGCAGGACGAAGACGACGGTCAGGCCGACCGCGACCGCGACGGGGTAGCTGGCCCCGCGCAGCGCGACCAGCTCGGTCACGGTGAGCTCGGGCCCGCCCCACAGCGGCCAGTAGGCGGCGATGACGACGGGCCAGTAGAGGTACGCGGCGGCGACGACCAGGCGGTCGGTGCGCGTGACGAGCCGGCCGGCCGGGATGAGCATCGTGCAGTGCAGCACCATGGGGTCGTAGCAGACGCTGAGCGCGAGGCCGCTGGCGCCCGTGGCGGGCAGGCCGGTGTGCTCCCAGGTGGTGAACAGCCAGACCAGGCCGGCGGCGGCCAGGATCAGGCCCATACCGCTGTCGGGGCGTTCGCGCGCCATGCGGGCCCCGACCTCGACGTGGGCCAGCCCGACGGCGGCCAGCACCGCCATCTGCCAGGGCGAGCGGCCCGTCGGGTCCAGCAGCGGGCCGGCCGCGAGGACCACGGCGGCGGCCCGGATCAGCCACCACCGGTATCGGTCCACGCATGAATGCTCGCGTCCGCGCGGTCGGCGGACAAGTGCCGTGGTGTGGGGACGCACGGGGCGCCCCCACACCGGTCATCAGGCGGTGGCGCAGGCGGCCGACGCGACCCCGGAGCCGTTGAGCGTGAACCCGGACGGCAGGCCGGAGCCGGCCGGGTAGCTGGCGATGAGGCCGAACTGGGCGGACCCGCCCGGGTTGATGGTGGCGGCCCAGACCGTCGGGGTGGCGGTCGCCAGGGTGCCGACGCGGGTCACCGGGGCGCCGCCGAAGCTCGAGCTGATCGTGTGGCTCGCCGGCATCGTGAACGTGACCGTCCAGCCGGTCAGGGTCGTGGCCGCCGTCATGTTCTCCACGGTCATGGTCAGGATGTACCCCGTGTAGAAGTTGGTGAGCTGGACCTTGCAGGTCGGCGCGGGCTGGGTGGCCCGCGTGGTGAACGTCAGCGGCGCCGACCGGGGTGAGCGGTTGCCGTTCGGGTCCACCGCGACCACCACCACCGTGTACGACGTGGCCGGCTGCAGGTCGCGCAGGTAGATCGTGCTGACGCTGTTGCTCGCCCAGTCGGTCCACACGCCGTTGACCTGCCGCTGCACCCAGTACGCGGCGACGCGGTTGTTGTCGGTCGACCCGCTGGTGTGCACGGTCGCGGCGTTGGTGGAGACGACCGTCGTGAACGGCGTGCCCGGCGTCGTCGGCGGGCTGCTGTCCGGCAGCGGCGCGGTGGTCACGTACGTGTACCCCGACGCCGCGCTCGCCGTGTAGCCCGAGTCGGCGGTGGGGCTGGCGATGACGCGGTACGTGTACACCCTGTCGGCGGTGAGGCCGGTGTGGGTGTACGTGGTCGCGGTCGTCGTGGCCAGGTTCGTCCACGACGACATGCCCACGATGAACTGCACGGTGTAGCTGGCGACGGGGCCGGCGGACGGCGTCCAGGTGATGGTGATGCTCGTCGTGGTGACGGTGGTGGCGACGGGCGCGCCCGGGGTGGGCAGGGCCGTCGCGGCGGAGGCGGGGGCGGCGCTGAGGACGAGGGCACCGAGCGTGGCGGCCACGAGGGCGGCCAGTCGCCGGCTCAGCTGGGGGACGTTCATCTCGAGTCTCCAAAGAGTACGGAGGGCTGGCGCGAAGTGTGCGCCGACGCGGCCGTAACCATCGCCGTTCTTGGACGCGGTTGGACGCGTTGACCTGCCAATCCGGCATGAACGTCGCGTCGGGGGCGATCGCGTGAGCAACGCGACGAAGGTTTTGTCGTACCCGGATGCTCGGATGTGCGGGTAGCGTCGATGGAAGTCAACGCGATGGGGGCCGACTGATATGCGGAGCACTACGCCCGATGTCATTACCCTGAGCGACGTTTCGGATGCCGAAGGTCATATCACCCGCATCTGTTTCAAGACCGGGCCCCCGACCAGCGTCGGCGTCGAGTTGGAGTGGACGGTCCACCGCGCCGACGCCCCGACCGCACACCTGGACCCACCCACCGTGCGCGCCGCCCTCGGCGCGCACGCCCCCGCCACCCTCGGCGGATCGGGCACCCCGCAGCCCCTGCCCGCCGGCGGCCTGGTGACCGTCGAGCCCGGCGGTCAGGTCGAGATCTCCTCCGCGCCCGCCCCGTCGCTGGGCGCGCTGCACCGGGCCATCACCGCGGACATCGGCCACCTGACCGGCCATCTCGCCGACGCGGGCCTGGATCTCGGCGCCACCGGCATCGACCCGCACCGGCCGCCGCGCCGTCTCGTCGACACCCCGCGCTACGCCGCCATGGAGCGGTCCTTCGACGTCCGCGGCCCGGACGGGCGCGTCATGATGTGCAGCACCGCCGGCCTGCAGGTGTGCCTCGACGCGGGCACGGCGGCGCAGGTGCCGGCCCGGTGGGCGGCCGTGCACGAGATGGGCCCGGCGCTGCTCGCCGCGTTCGCGACGGCCCGCCGCCACGCGGGCCGCGACACCGGGTGGGCGTCGGCCCGGATGGCCGCCTGGTTCGCCATCGATCCCGCCCGCACCGCGCCGGTGCCGGTCGCCGACGGCGACCCGGCGACGGCCTGGGCGCGGTACGCGCTGGCCGCGCCGCTGCTGTGCGTGCGGCGTTCGGACGGTTGCTGGGACCCGCCGCGCGGCGTGACGTTCGCCGACTGGATCAACGGGGCGCTGCCCGAGCCGCCCACAGTGGACGATCTCGACTACCACCTGAACACGCTCTTCCCGCCCGTCCGGCCCAGGGGCTACCTGGAGATCCGCTACCTCGACACCCAGCCCGGCGCCGAGTGGATCGCCCCGGCGGCCGTGATCGCCGCACTGCTGGCCGATGACGCCACCACCGATCTGGCCCGCGAGGCGGCCGGGCGCGCCGCCGACCGCTGGCTGCCCGCCGCCCGCGACGGGCTGGCCGACCGGGTGGTCCGCAGGGCCGCCACCGACCTGCTGGACCTGGCCCGCGCCCGGCTGGACCGCACGGACCTGCCCCCGGTGACCAGGCAGTACGTGACCGACATCGTTGACCGACGCCTCGACGGCGCCGTCCCGTTCGAAGAGGAAAGATCATGACGGAGCAGTTGCGCGCCCACGTCGCCGAGCAGCTGGAGAACGCGCGCGCCCGCACGGCCACGCTCACCGGGGCCGTCGACGACGCCGACCTGACGCGCCAGCACTCGCCGCTCATGTCGCCCCTGGTGTGGGACCTCGCCCACGTCGGCAACCAGGAGGAGCTCTGGCTGGTGCGCGACGTGGGCGGCCGCGAGCCGGTGCGCCGCGACATCGACGAGCTCTACGACGCGTTCAAGCACGCCCGGCGGGACCGGCCCGCCCTGCCGCTGCTCGGCCCGGCCGAGGCCCGGAAGTACGTGGCGACGGTGCGGGACAAGGCCCTCGACGTGCTCGACCGGGTCCGCCTCGACGACGGGCGCAGGCTGGTGGCGGGCGGGTTCGCGTTCGGCATGATCGTGCAGCACGAGCAGCAGCACGCCGAGACCATGCTGGCCACGCACCAGCTGCGGGTCGGCCCGCCGGTGCTCGACGCGGCGCCGCCGCCACGGGCGCGCACGCCGGTCGCCGGCGAGGTGCTCGTCCCGGGCGGGCCGTTCGAGATGGGCACCAGCACCGAGCCGTGGGCGCTGGACAACGAGCGGCCCGCGCACCTGGTCGACGTGCCGGCGTTCGCGATCGACGCGGCCCCGGTCACCAACGGTCAGTACGAGCGCTTCATCGCCGACGGCGGCTACGACGACCCGCGCTGGTGGAGCCCGTGCGGGTGGGCGCACCGGCACGAGGCCGGGCTGGTCGCCCCGCTGCACTGGCGCCGCGACGGCGACGGCTGGGCGCACACGCGGTTCGGCCGCACCGTGCCCGTCGAGCCGGACGAGCCGGTGGTGCACGTGTGCTTCTTCGAGGCGCAGGCGTACGCGGCCTGGGCCGGCCGCCGGCTGCCCACCGAGGCCGAGTGGGAGAAGGCCGCCCGCTACGACCCCGCGACGGGCCGGTCGCGGCGCTTCCCCTGGGGCGACGACCCGCCCGGCCCCGACCACGCCAATCTGGGCCAGCGCCACCTGTCGCCAGCCCCGGTCGGCGCCTACCCCGACGGCGCGTCGCCGCTGGGCGTGCACCAGCTCATCGGCGACGTCTGGGAGTGGACGGCGTCGGACTTCCGGGCCTACCCGGGCTTCGTCGCCTTCCCCTACCGGGAGTACTCGGAGGTCTTCTTCGGCTCCGATTACAAGGTGCTGCGCGGCGGCTCGTTCGGCACCGACGCGGCCGCGTGCCGGGGCACGTTCCGCAACTGGGACTACCCGATCCGGCGGCAGATCTTCAGCGGGTTCCGCTGCGCCCGCGACGTGCGCCCCGACGAGCTGGGCTGATGTGCCGTCACCTGGCCTATCTCGGTCCGCCCGCGCCGCTGTCCACGTGGCTGTTCGACCCGCCGCACTCCCTGGCGAGACAGTCCTGGGCGCCGCGCGACATGCGCGGCGGCGGCACGATCAACGCCGACGGCTTCGGCGTGGGGTGGTATCCGCCGGGCGCGTCCGCGCCGGTGCGCTACCGGCGCGGCGACCCGCTGTGGAGCGACCCCTCGCTGCCCGCGCTCGCGGCCACCACCAGCGCGGGCGCGGTCCTGGCGGCCGTGCGCTCGGCGACCGTGGGGATGCCGGTGACGGAGCACGCCGCGGCCCCGTTCGGCGAGGGGCCGTGGTTGTTCAGCCACAACGGGGTGGTGGCCGGCTGGCCCGACTCGGTGACCGCGCTCGCCGCGGCGCTGCCCACCCGCGACCTGCTCACCCTCGACGCGCCCACCGACGCCGCGCTGTTGTGGGCGCTGGTCCGCGCCCGCCTGCGGGCGGGCGCGCCGTTGGCGAAGGCCGCGGCCGAGACGGTGGCCGAGGTGGTCGACGCGGCGCCGGGCTCGCGGCTCAACCTGCTCCTGACCGATGGCGTACGCGTCGCCGCGACCACCCGCGGCCACGCCCTGTCCGTGCTGACCCGGCCCGGCTCCGTGCTGGTCAGCTCCGAACCGCTCGACGACAACCCCGCCTGGCGGGCCGTTCCCGACGGGCACCTGCTCGTCGCCACCGCGTCCACTCTGGACATCACCTCCTGGGGAGACCATGACCGAGCTTGACGTGCACCTAGACGATGCCGACCTGGCCCGGGCGCTGCGCGCCGACGTGGCGACCGGGCTGGCCGCCGACCTGAAGTGGCTGCCGCCCAAGTGGTTCTACGACGCCCGGGGCAGCGAACTGTTCGAACAGATCACCCGCCTGCCGGAGTACTATCCGACGCGCACCGAGCGGGCCATCCTCGTCGGGCGGGCCGCCGACATCGCCCGGATCACCGACGCCAAGGTGCTCGTCGAGCTGGGCTCCGGCTCGTCGGAGAAGACCCGGCTGCTCCTCGACGCGCTGCTCGGACACGGCACGCTGGGCGCGTTCGTGCCGCTGGACGTGTCGGTGGCCGCGCTGCGCGACGCGGTGGCCCGCCTCGCCGTGGAGTATCCGGACCTGGCGGTGCACGGCATCGTGGGCGACCTGACCCGGCACCTGTGGGCGGTGCCGCGCGTCGGCGGCCGGCTCGTCGCGTTCCTGGGCGGCACCATCGGCAACCTGGTGCCGGCCGAGCGGGCCGCGTTCCTGTCGGCGCTGCGCACGGTGCTGGACGAGGGGGAGTGGCTGCTGCTCGGCGCCGACCTGGTGAAGGACCCGGCCGTGCTGGTGCCCGCGTACGACGACGCGGCCGGGGTCACCGCCGACTTCAACCGGAACGTGCTGCGGGTCGTCAACCGGGAGCTGGGCGCGGACTTCGACGTGGACGCGTACGAGCACGTGGCGCTCTGGGATCCCGACCACGAGTGGATCGAGATGCGACTGCGGGCCACCCGCCCGATGGCGGTCCGCATCGCGGACCTTGACCTCGACGTGAACTTCGCCGCCGGCGAGGAGCTGCGCACGGAGGTGTCGGCCAAGTTCCGCCCCGCCGGCCTGGCGGACGAGCTGGCCACGGCCGGCTTCGAGACGCGCCACTGGTGGACGGACCCGGACGCCCGCTTCGGCGTCACCCTCGCCCGCGCCACGTAGCGGCCGACCCATCCGCGCCGCCAAGTGTCACCGCCAACGCTGCGTGGATGATCTCCACATTCAATCTTGGGACCGAATACGCGGAAATCCGCGTGTCCGGTCCCAAGATTGATTAGCCCACCCTGACCGAGGCGCGTCCTGCCGAGACTTTCGGGCCGTCGAGACGGTCCGGCCGGGCGCGTGGGAGCGCATAGAGATCGGCGTACATCCGTTCGCCTTGCGGACGGTGTGGCGTGATCACTATGGTCCGCGGCATCCGAAACGTTTTCGATGCCGGAGGGATGCCGTGGTGGACTGGCGACGGTGGACCAGCGGCCGGGCCGCGCTCCTGGTCGTGATGGCGCTTGCCGGGACGATGGTGCTCGCGAGTTACCTGTCGAAGACGCCGTGCTCCGGTCCGCCGTACGACGAGTGGGGCTACTCGCGCAACCTCGCCAACAGCTACCGGCTCGTCTGCGTGACCGACATCCAGTACCTGTGGGTGGGGCGGGGCATCGACCTGCACGAGATGCCGTACATCCGCGGGGACCTGCAGCCCGCGGCCGACCCGCCCGGCACCCTCATCAACGGCGCCGTGGAGTACCCCGTACTCACCGGGTTGTTCATGTGGGCCACGGCCCTGCCGGCCGACAACTCGGGTGAGTTCCTCGGCTGGTCGGCGGTGTTCCTGCTGCCCGTGGCGCTGGCCATCGCGTGGCAGCTGGTCACGCTCGTGGGCTGGCGCGCGCTCATCTGGGCGGCCGCGCCCGCGATGGTGTTCTACTCGGTCTACAACTGGGACCTGCTGCCGGTCGCGTGGACGCTCGGCGCGGTGCTCGCGTGGCGGAGCCGGCGCTTCGGGCTGTCAGCCGCGTGCCTCGGTCTCGGCGCCGCCACGAAGATCTACCCCGGGTTCTTCCTGCTCCCGCTGTTCATCGAGCGGCTCGTCGCCCGCGACAGAAGGGGCGCCGCCCTGGTGGCGGGCGCCGGGGCGGGCGCGTGGCTGGCCGCCAACGGCCCGTTCATGGCGATCAACTTCAAGGGCTGGTGGGCGACGTACGCGTTCCAGGCCGGCCGCCCGGTGAACCTGGACGGCAACTCGATCTACGAATGGGGCTTCCCGGACTGGACGACGGAGACCGTCGACCGGTTCAGCGTCGCGGTCATCGCCATCGGTTGGCTGGTTGCGCTCGTCGCCGGCTGGTTCGTCGCCCGGCGGACCGGCGGCGCCTACCCGTGGGTGCAGGTCGGGACCGCGATGCTCTGCGTGTTCCTGGCGTTCAACAAGGTCTACTCCCCGCAGTACTTCATGTGGGTGTTGCCGTTGCTGGCGCTGGTCCGGGTGCGGTGGGGCTGGTGGGTGGCCGGCTGGTGCATCGACGCCGTGCTGTTCATCGGGATCATCCGCCTCTTCGACGACGGCGGCGACAGCCTGGCCCGGCAGGCGGCGAGCATCGGCTCCTGGGGCAAGTCCCTGCTGCTCATGCTCCTGTTCTTCGTGGTGCTCGGGGCCCGCCTGGCGGTCGACCCGCACCCGGCGCGGGCGACCTCCCCGCCGGCCGCCCCGGACCCCGTCGGTGGCGCCGCGCCCGCCCTCGGTATCGCGTAACGTGCGCCTGGGGTAGCGGGGTGTAGTCGATCTTCCTGGTCGGCGGATCAGTTGCTACGATCCTCCGGCTCTCGATCTGATCATCAAATCGGGAGGTCAACGGGGAGGAACGTCGTGGCGACGAATCGTCGACTTGTCCTGCGTGCTGCCGTGGTGCTGAGCGTCGTGGTGACCGGACTGGTGACCGCGTCGGCCCACGCCGAAACCGCCCCGGTCCCCAGTGAGCTGACCACACTCACCCCGAAGGCCCCGCTCGCGCCGCCGGCCGAGCGGATCGTCTTCGTCGGCCGCACCGGTTTCCTGCACCTGCCCGGCGACGCCGGCACGTACGTCTGGACGCGCTACGACACCGGCGCCTCGACCGACGTCGACGTGCTGACCGGCGCGCCGTACGCGTCGATCCGCGCCGCGGGGCCGGACAGCGTCTCGACGCACTGGGAGCTCCCGCAGCGGCCGGCGCCCGGCGCGGTGACCATCGTGAACCTCCTTGACCGGTCCGTGCGCCAGTTCGCCGCGCCGGACGACTGGTCCGAGATGGCGGTGTTCAACGCAAACGTGCTGATCGGCAAGATTGTGGACGGGCAGCGGCTGCTCCGCCTGGTCACGCTCGCCGAGGACGGCACGATCGCGGCCAGCCTCGACCTGCCGACCATGGTCGCGTCCACCTCCGGCCTGGCGCCCATGAAGGGCGACGGATCCCGCGTCGTCATCTGGCACGTCGAAGAGAACGTCCGTCAGAACCGCCTCATCGACATGGCGACGGGCCGGATCGCGGAACTGGTCAACGAGACGGGTGCGCGGACGTTCACCGTCAGCGGCGACGCCATCCTTGCGAGCGGCTTCACCGGACTCACCAGCACGACGGTGCGCCGGTACAGCTTCACGAGCCTGATGAGCGGCGACGCCTCCGGGATCTCCACGACCGTCTCCACCGGCGCCACGACCGCCGCCACCATGGTCGCGGCGGTCGGCGGCCACGTCCTCGCGGACCTGCGCGACACCTCGGCCGTCTACAACGCGCCCCGGCCGCTGGTCGACTACACCGCGACCGGCCACGAGGTGCTCCTCCCGAGCCTGGCGTACCTGGCCGGCAACCTGATCCAGGGACCCGACAACACGGCGCTGGCCGTCGGCGGCAGCGGCGTCGACGACTGGGCCGTGCACCGGTACGCGTGGCAGGCCGACGGCGACGCGGTCGTCGACACCGTCGTCGCCCCGGTGCGGGAGGCCGACACGACCGCCGGCCTGACCCTGGCCCACGGCGTCGTGCGCCAGGTGCGCAGCACCTGGAACGCCGACTCGACGAGCCGGATCTACACGATCACCGGCATGGGACTGACGGCGCTCGGCGGCGCCGGAGCCGAATACTCGGCGACCTTGCCCGCGTCCGTGTCGACCTGCGCGACCGACGTCCGGTGCGTGCGGATGGTCGGCGGCGACGCCGGGCGGGCCGCCTACGTCGGCCACAAGAACACCAGCCCTGAGGTCTTCATGGACGGCCAGCGCTGGGTGTCGGTCGCCGCCGGCAGCCGGATCGTGGACGCCTCCCACACGCATGTGGTGGTCGACGACCCGTCCTCGGGTCAGCAGCGGGTGTACCGGTACAACACCGCGGTGCGGACGGGCGACATCCAGGGCGCGGCGCTGTGGTTCGACCGGCTGTGGACCGCGACGGCGACGGCCAGCCAGGTGGCGGAGGTCGACCTCAAGACCGGTACGACCCTGCGCACCGTCACGACCGCTGCGCCGTGCAGGCCCACCGAGCTGCAGATCGCGGCCGGCCGCTGGCTCTACTGGTCGTGCGGCGCGGAAGGCCCAGCCGGCGTCTACGACGTGACCACGAAGGCGAGCATCGCAGTCCCGGCCGACCCAGCCCTGGTCGGCGACGGCTACGTCGTGGTGCGCGCCGACGGCGAGCTTCGCCTGATCGACATCCACGAGGGCGCGGCGGCGCCGGCGGTGAAGCTGGCCGACGTGGCGCCCGGCGTGCCGGCCGACGACCGCAACGTGACCTGGACCGTCGACCGGTTCAGCGGCGACGTCGCCTACGCCGACGCGGACGGCCGGGTGCACATCATCGATCCGGGCGTGGCGCCATCCGCCCCGGTCGCGATCGAGGCGATGCCCAGCCTCAACATCGTGCATCCGAAGGACGCCAACCCCTGGCACGTGTGGGCGACGCTCAGCCAGCCGGTGAAGTCCTGGTCGCTGGCGCTTGTCCGCAAGAGCACCGGCGTCACGGTGCGCACCGTCACGGGCGGCGCGACCCGCGTCCAGGTCGATGCGGCCTGGGACGGGCGCACGGCCGCGGGCGCTATCGCGCCCAGCGGCGAGTACACGTGGCGGCTGTCCGTCGTGGGCGCGCGGTCGACCGACCCGGTGACCATCTCGACGGCCACAACCCACGTCTACTGCGGCGCGCAGCCCTTCCGCAGCTACGACTGCCTGGGGACGGTGAGCATGCTGGCGGTCAGGAGCACCGGCGAGGCCCACTGGTTCGGCGGCCTGGACAACGGGTCGCTGAAGGACTGGGGATACACGGAGAGCTGGCCGCTGGGCACGTTCACGGCCATCGTGCCGTTCGGCGACATCAACGGCGACGGCCACAACGACGTGCTGGCCCGCGACAGCGGCGGCGTGCTGCGGGCGTACCTCGGCAGGGGATACAACAACTTCAGCCGGGACAGCGTCACGAACATCAGGATCGGCTCCGGGTGGAACCAGTACCCGGCGCTCGTGGCGGCCGGCGACCTGACCGGGGACGGCCGGGACGACCTGCTGGCCCGCGACGCCGGCGGCGCCCTGTGGCGCTACAACGGCAACGGCAAGGGCGGGTTCGCGGCCCGGGTCAAGATCGGTACCGGCTGGAACGCGTACAAGCGGCTCGTCGGTGCTGGTGATCTGACCAGCGACCGGCACGGCGACCTGTTGGGGATCGACGCGTCGGGCGTCCTGTGGCGCTACAACGGCAGGGGCAACGGCACGTTCGCCGCCCGGGTCAGGATCGGTACGGGCTGGGGCGTCTACAACGCGCTCGTCGGCATCGGCGACCTGAACCTCGACGGCCGCAACGATCTCGTCGCCCGGGACGCGTCCGGCAACCTGTGGTTCTACGCCGGCAGGGGCAACGGCACGTTCGCCGCCAAGGTGAAGAAGGGCACAGGCTTCACGGCGTACAAGGCGATTTTCTGAGACCTATGCTCGGGTGGTCCCCGCACACGAGGAGGCCACCCGAGTGAGGATCGTCGATGCCCGGGTCATCGTGACCTGTCCCGGTCGCAACTTCGTCACGCTGAAGATCGTCACGGACGAGGGGGTCACCGGCGTCGGCGACGCGACGCTCAACGGCCGTGAGCTGGCCGTCGCGGCGTACCTGACCGAGCACGTGATCCCGACACTGATCGGCCGGGACCCGGCCCGCATCGAGGACACCTGGCAGTACCTCTACCGGGGCGCGTACTGGCGGCGCGGCCCGGTGACGATGAGCGCGATCGCGGCCGTGGACACGGCCCTGTGGGACATCAAGGGCAAGGTCGCCGGCCTGCCGGTGTACCAGCTGCTGGGTGGCCGGTCCCGGGAGGGCGTGACCGTCTACGGGCACGCGAACGGCGACACCGTCGACGACGTGCTCACCGCGGTGGCCTCCTATGTGGACCTGGGTTACCGGGCCGTGCGCGTGCAGTCGGGCATCCCCGGCCTGCCGGTCACCTACGGCGTCAGCAAGGACAAGCTGTTCTACGAGCCGGCGGACGCGGCCGTCCCGACCGAGGCGGCGTGGTCGACCGAGCGGTACCTGTCGTTCGTCCCGTCCGTGTTCGCGCGGGTGCGCGAGGAGTTCGGCCCGACGCTGAAGCTGCTGCACGACGTGCACCACCGGCTCACCCCCATCGAGGCGGCGCGCCTGGGCCGCGGCCTGGAGCCGTACGCGCTGACCTGGATGGAGGACCCGGTCCCCGCCGAGCTGCAGGAGGGTTTCCGCCTCATCCGCCAGCACACGACCACGCCGATCGCGGTCGGTGAGGTGTTCAACTCCGTCTGGGACTGTGAGCAGCTCATCCGTGAGCAGCTCATCGACTACATCCGCGCCACGGTCGTGCACGCGGGCGGCATCACCCACCTGCGCCGCATCTTCGACCTCGCCGCGCTGCACCACGTGCGCTCGGGCTCGCACGGCGCCACCGACCTGTCGCCGGTCTGCATGGCGGCTGCGCTGCACCTGGACCTGGCGATCCCGAATTTCGGCCTGCAGGAGTACATGCGGCACACGCCGGCCACCGACGAGGTCTTCCCGCACGGTTACCACTTCGCCGACGGTTACCTGCACCCGTCCGAGGCCCCGGGCCTGGGCGTCGACATCGACGAGGACCTCGCCGCCAAGTACCCGTACCGCCCCGCGTCGCTGCCGGTGAACCGCCTGGAGGACGGCACCCTGCACAACTGGTGACGTCAGGGGCGCTCGACCCAGGGCGCCCCGAAGAACCCGGGCCGCACCCGCAGCGTGAGCCGCTCACCGTCGGCGGCCGCGAGGTAGCGCTCGCGCGACACGGTCACGCCGGGCCGGGCGGGACGTGGGTCGCCGGCTCAAGGACAGCGCCGGGGACCTGTCTGGGCCCGTGCGCCGAACGCTGACCGAATCCTGAGTAAACCCTGAGGTTCGACGAGGACCATCTAGCGGAGTTCGTCGATATACTGCCTATTCAAGTTCGTCGATCGTTCACGCGATTGACAGCGCCTCATCACCTAGGGCAGGAATCGATGCAACGTCCCCGTGTCAAAGCCGTCGCGGCGGCCTCGCTGGCCGCGGCCGTCCTGGCGGGCTGGGCCTTCACGACCGTCCGCAACGGCACGGCCGCACACGCCGCCACCACGGCCGCGCAGACCGCCATGGCCGCGAACCTCGCCGACCACGACGCCGACTCCGACTACACCTGGAACGCCTCCGACGTCGTTGCTGTCGCGCTCAGCGGCTCCAGCGCCAGCAGCTCCAGCGGCAACGTGTCGATCAGCGGCACAACGGTCACGATCACCGCCGCCGGCACCTACCAGCTCACCGGCACCCTGACCAACGGCCAGATCGTCGTCAACTCCACCGGGCCGGGCGTCGTGCGGGTCCTGCTCAACGGCGCCACGATCACCAACTCGACGACCGCGCCGTTCGTCGTCACGGCGGCCGAGAAGGCCGTCGTCGTGCTCAACGCGGGCACCGCGAACAGCCTCACGGACGCCACGACCTACGTGTACCCGTCGGGCGAGGACGAGCCGGACGCCGCGCTGTTCAGCAAGGCGAACCTGGCCATCGCCGGCACCGGCTCGCTGACCGTGCGGGGCAACGCCTTCGACGGCATCGCCGCCAAGGACGGCCTCATCATCCACTCCGGCACGATCAACGTGACCGCGAAGGACGACGCGATCCGAGGCAAGGACTACCTGGTCGTCGACGGCGGCGCGATCACCGTCAACGCCGGATCGGACGGTCTCAAGGCCACCAACGACTCCGACGCGACCGCGGGCTACGTCAACATCACGGCCGGCACCATCGGGATCACCGCCTCCGGCGACGCGATCTCGGCCGAGACGGACGTCATCGTGCAGGGCGGGACGGTCACCGCGACCGCCGGCGGCGGCAGCTCCGCGGCCGTGACCGACACGTCCACGAAGGGCCTCAAGGCCGGCGTGCTCGTCGTCGTCAGCAACGGCACGGTGAGCACCAACACCGCCGACGACGGCGTGAACTCGAACGCCGACGTGCTGGTCGACGGCGGTTCGGTGACGGTCTCCACCAACGACGACGGCCTGCACGCCGACGACGAGCTGACCGTCTCCGGCGGCACCGTCAACGTCACCAGGTCGTACGAGGGCCTGGAGGCGCTGAAGCTCAGCGTCAGCGGCGGCAACGTGAAGGCGGTCGCGACCGACGACGCGTTCAGCGCGGCCGAGGAGGGCGTCAACGAGTTCGCGGTCGCGCCCAACGCGTTCATCCGTATCTCCGGTGGCACGGTCGTCGTCGACGGCGGCACCGACGGCCTCGACTCCAACGGCACGATGACCCTGTCGGGCGGCACCGTCGTGGTCGCCGGCTCGGGCACGCGCGGCGGCGGCGAGGGCGGCCTGGACTCCAACGGCACGCTCAGCATCACCGGCGGCACGATCTTCTCCAGCGGCCTCAACGCGAGCACCGGCACCATCGCCAACGCCGGCCAGGGCCGCGTCGCGTACGCGTTCAGCGCCACGCAGGCGGCCAACACCACGATCCATATCGCGACCACGTCCGGCACCGAGATCGTGGCGTTCCGCTCGACGAAGGCGTTCCAACGGATCGTCTTCTCGTCGTACCAGATCACGCCGGGCACGACGTACGCCATCTACAGCGGTGGCAGCGTCGGCCCGACGAGCCTGGGCGGCGGCCTCTACACCGGCGGTACGGTCTCCGGCGCCTCCCAGGTCGGCACGACGGCGGCCACCGGCACCACGACCGGCACCCAGCCCACGTCCGGCGCGGTCACCAGCCGGCCGGCGACGACGACCGGCGCGGTCACGTCCCGCCCGGCGACGACCACGGGCGCGGTCACCAGCCGTCCGGCCACCACGACGGGCGCCGTGACCTCGCGGCCGGCCACCACGAGCGCGGCCGGGTGCTCGGCGGTCTACACGATCGTCAGCTCGTGGCAGGGCGGCTTCCAGGGCAACGTCCGGGTGACCGCGGGCTCCGCCCCGCTCTCCGCGTGGACGGTGACCTGGACGTACGCCAACGGTCAGACCGTCTCCCAGGCGTGGAGCGCGACGGTGACGGCGAGTGGCTCCGCGATCACGGCCCGGAACGTCTCGTACAACGGCAGCCTCGCGGCCGGTGCCGGGACGGACTTCGGCTTCATCGGCACCTGGACCGGCACCAACAGCGTGCCGACGGTGAGCTGCACCGCCGGCTGACGTCGGACGCCAGGTGGCGGGGCGGACGGACAGGTCCGCCCCGCCACCTGGACGTGTAGGAACCGTCGAGGTGGGCACGGTAAGGGTATGCAGACCCTCTCCGGCCGTTACCGTCTCGTCGAGTTGATCGGGTCCGGCGGCATGGCGGTCGTGTGGCGCGCGTTCGACGAGGTGCTGGGCCGCCCCGTGGCGGTCAAGGTGCTGACCTCCGACCTCGCCGAGGATCCGGACTTCCGGCGGCGCATCCGCGAGGAGGCCCGGGCCGCCGCCCGCCTGGCGCACCCGCACGTCAGCGTCGTGCACGACTACGGCGAGTGGCTCGACGCCAACGACGCCGTCATGCCGTACGTGGTGATGGAGCTCATCGACGGCCCTTCGCTGAGCGACGTGCTACGCGAGGGGCCGCTGCCCTGGCCGCAGGCGGCCGCCATCGTGGCCCAGGTGGCCGCGGGCCTGGCCGCCGCGCACGCGCGCGGGCTGGTGCACCGCGACGTCAAGCCGGCCAACATCGTCCTCGCGCCGACCGGCGCCAAGCTGGTCGACTTCGGCATCTCGGCGATCGCCGGCGAGGCCGAGGAGTCCGGCGAGGTGCTGGGCACGCCCGCGTACCTCGCGCCGGAGCGCATCATCGGCCGGCGCACCTCCCCGGCGGCCGACGTGTACGCGCTCGGGCTGTTGCTCTACCGCGCCGTGGCCGGCGATCTGCCCTGGTCGGTCGCCGGGCCGACCGAGCTGCTGCTGGCCCACCTGGAGGTCGACCCGCGGCCCCTGCCGGACGCGACCGACGAGACGCTGCCGGACGCGCTGATCGCGTTGTGCGAGCGGTGCCTGGTCAAGGAGCCGGACGAGCGTCCGAGCGCGGCCGCGGTCGCCCAGGAGCTGATCGCACTGCCCGGCGTGGCCGGCGCGACGATCCCCGGAGCCGAGCCCACCCGACCGACCGAGGAGACCGAACAGACCGCGTTCCTCGCCGCGCCGCTCGCCGTCCGTCGGGCGACCGGCCGGGCGGGCGTCCCCGCGTCGGGCCCGCGCGACCCGGCGGGCGCGACCGCCACGGCCGTTGACGACCAGGTGCGCGGGCGCTGGTGGGGGCCTGTGGCGGCCGGGGTCGCGTCCGTGGCGATCGTCGGCGTGATGGCCGGCGCCGCCGCGTTGGGTGACGACGTGGGCACCGGGCAGGCCGCGCCGCCGTCGACGAGCCCGTCGGCCGCGTCGTGTCAGGCGATCTACCGCATGCGCAGTGACGACGGCCGCCGGTTCGCGGGCGAGGTGACCGTGCTGAACACCGGGACGGTGCCGCTGCGGGACTGGACCCTGTCCTTCCACTATCAGGGTGACCAGCGCGTCGCCGGACAGGACGTGCACCAGTCCGGGCGCGCCGTGTCGATCGGCCCGGTCGGGCGTGAGCTGCCCGCGGGCAAGGAGACGACGTACGCCTTCCGCGGCACGTACCGGAAGGTCAACCCCATGCCGTTGGAGTTCGCAGTGGACGCGGTGCCGTGCACGGCGCGGCTCGTCGGTCCGGTGGCGGCGCCAACGCCCACGGCCGCGCCGGAGAAGGCGAAGCCGCAGAAGGACGCCGACGACGCTCCGAAACCACCGAAGCCCGCCCCGCCCGGACAGGGCAGGAAGCCCAAGCCCTGACGCTCCGTCGATCGAAACGTTTCGACCGTAGGTGCAGTATCGGAGCTTGTCTATTTCCAGGTCGTCGTAATCGCAATGAAACCTGCAGGCAATTGACGTGATCCTTTACGTAACTCTAGGGTTTCAAGACGAAACCTTTCGGATGCAATATCCCCCAGCCGCCTTCGAAACGTTTCGCGCTTCGTGATACCTCCGCGGCCACGGAAGGACGGTGCGCGCATGCGTCACCGCTCAGGGATCACCAGAGCCGTCCTCAGCGTCGCCACCTGTGCGGCGCTCGTCCTCAACTCGGCGTGCGGCACGGCCGGCCCGATGCGCGGTGGCATGCAGGTCTGGGCCCTGCAGGACCCCGCCAACGAGCCGATCATCCGGCGCGGCATCGAACAGTTCAATGTGGAGTCCGGCACCCGCGCGGCCCTGACGACGTACGCCAACGACGCGTACAAGCAGAAGCTGCAGGTGTCGATGGGCTCGCCCAACGCCCCCGACGTGTTCTTCAACTGGGGCGGCGGCAACCTCGCCCAGTTCGTCAAGGCCAACCAGGTCCGCGACCTGACGAGCGCCCTCGCCCTGCGGCCCGAGGTGACCGAGCGGTTCCTGCCCAGCGTGCTGGACGTGGGAAAGATCAACGGTCACCAGTACGGCATCCCGATGAACGGCATCCAGCCGGTCGTCCTCTTCTACAACAAGAAGGTCTTCGCGGCGGCCGGCGCCGAACCGCCGAAGACCATCGAGGACCTGTACACCCTCGTCGACCTCTTCAAGTCCCGCGGTGTCACGCCGGTCGCGCTCGCCGGCTCCCAGGGCTGGACCGAGCTCATGTGGCTGGAGTACCTGCTCGACCGGGTCGGCGGGGCGGAGAAGTTCGCCGCCATCGCGACCGGCAAGGCGGGCGCGTGGCGCGACCCGTCCGTCCTGCAGGCCCTCGCCATGTGCCAGGACCTCGCGGGGCGGGGCACGTTCGGGCGCAACTTCGCCTCCGTCAACTACGACAACACCGGCGCGTCCAAGCTGTTCGCCACCGGCAAGGCGGCGATGCACCTCATGGGCAGCTGGGAGTACGGCAGCCAGGCGGCCAACAACCCCGGCTTCCTGGAACGGGGCGAGCTGGGTTGGGTGGCGTTCCCCACGGTCCCCGGCGGCCAGGGCGACCCGCGTGCCGTCGTGGGCAACCCCAGCAACTACTTCTCGGTGCGGTCGGACTCACCCAACGCGGACGCGGCCACCCGCTTCGTCGTGGAGACCCTCGCCTCCGACGCGTACGTCGCGGACCTGATCACCGCCGGTCAGGTGCCGGCGGTGCGGGGCGTGGAGAAGAAGCTCGCCGGCACCAACAACGCGGAGTTCGCGACGTTCACGTACCAGCTCGCGGTCAAGGCGCCCACCTTCACGCAGTCGTGGGACCAGGCGCTGAGCCCGTCGGCGGGCGCGGAGCTCAACTCCAACCTGCAGAAACTGTTCCTCGGAGACATCTCGCCGGCCGACTTCGTGGCGGCGATGGAGAAGGCGGCATGAGCGAGCGTCAGCGAGTGAATCACCGGCTCGGCGGAGCATGTCGGCGCTGGAGCGAAGCGGAGGCGACGGCATGAGCGAGCGTGAGCGAGTGAATCATCGGCTCGGGGGAGCATGTCGGCGCTGGAGCGAAGCGGAGGCGACGGCATGACGACTTTGACGACAGGGCGGGGGCGACCCGGCGTGCTCTGGGCCGCCCCGGCCGCCATCTTCTTCGCCATCTTCGGCCTCGGTCCCATCGGGGCGGTGGTCTACCTCAGCTTCACCGAGTGGAACCTGCTCGGCTCGCCGGAGTGGACCGGCCTGGACAACTGGGCGCGCCTGTTCGAGGACCCGGACGTCGTCGGCAGCGTGCGCGTCACGCTCGTCCTGACGGTGCTGTGCTGGCTGGTGCAGACGCCCGTGTCGCTGCTGCTCGGCGTGTGGGCGGCCGGACCGCAGCGCAACCGGGCCGTACTCTCGACGATCTTCTTCGTGCCGTTGCTGTTGTCCACCGCGGCCATCGCGCTGACCTGGCTGTCGCTGCTCGACCCGAACTTCGGGATGGCCGTCGACCTGGGGAGGTTCCTGGGCGTCGAGGACGGCAACTTCCTCGGCGACCGCCAGCTCGCCCTGTACACGGTCGCGTTCGTGGTGACCTGGCAGTTCATCCCGTTCCACGCGTTGATCTACCAGGCCGCGGCCCAGCAGATCCCGGCGACGCTCTACGAGGCCGCGCGGGTCGACGGCGCCGACCGGTGGCGGCGGTTCTTCTCCGTCACGTTGCCGCAGCTGCGGCACACCGTGACCGCGTCGTCGATCCTCATCGTGATCGGCTCGCTGACCTACTTCGAGTCGATCCTGCTGCTCACCGGCGGCGGGCCGGGCACCGCGACCCGGGTGCTGCCGCTGCACATGTACGTGAAGGGCTTCGTCGGCACCGACATGGGCTACGCCAGCGTCCTGGCCGTCGTCATGGTCGCGGTCGGGGCCGCGCTGTCCTTCGCGATCGCCCGGGTGACCGGATACCACCGGATGTCGAGCCAGCGGGAGGGGTTGTGAGCACCGTTTATGAGCGGCCGCGGCACGCCGCGGCGACCGGGCGGGCGTCGGCGCCGAGGCCCGCCGTGCGGTCCAGGACGTTCGAGCAGCGCGTGCCGCCGGCCGGTCCGATGCGGCGCTTCCTGCGCCGGGTCAACGTACCGGCCGGGTTCGGCGCCGCCGTGTGGCTCGTCGTGGTCTCGGTGCCGCTGTACTTCATCGTGGTCAACAGCCTGCGCGACTCGGAGGACTACCTCACCGAGGGCGCGCTGCGCTTCCCGAGCGACCTGACGACGTCGAACTACGGCCGGGTGCTGGGGCTGGGCTTCGGCACGTTCCTCATGAACAGCCTCATCGTCACCGCCGCCACGGTCGTGCTCGTGCTGCTGCTCGCCCTGCCGGCCGCGTACGCGATCGTGCGGGGGACCAGTCGACCGGTGCGCTGGACGTTCAACGCGCTGCTGCTCGGGCTGGCCGTGCCGGCGCAGGCCGTGATCGTGCCGATCTACCTCGTCATCACGCGCCTGCACCTCTACGACGCGCTCACCGCGATCGTGCTGCCCACGGTGGCGTTCGCGCTGCCGATCTCCGTGCTGGTCCTGACGAGCACCCTGCGCGACATCCCGAACGAGCTGTACGAGGCGATGACCGTCGAGGGCGCCGGCCCCGTGCGCGTGTTCCGTGACCTGGTCCTACCGCTGGCTCGGCCGGGCCTGGTGACCATCGGCATCTTCAGTGGACTCAGTGGCTGGAACGGTTTCCTGTTCCCCCTCGTCCTCACGCAGAGCCCGGAACGGCGGGTGCTCCCGCTCGGCCTGTGGAACTTCCAGAACCAGTACGGCACGGACGTCCCCGGCCTCCTCGCGGCGGTCGTGCTCTCGGCCGTCCCGGTGCTCGCGCTGTACCTGTTCGGTCGGCGGTACCTGCTGCAGGGCATCGCGGCCGGGTTCGGCNTATCCCCGCCCCGGGGGACCCTTTCCTGCGCATGGTGCGGGAGAGCGCTTGCCATTTGCCCCGATCAGCGCGAAGCTTGCGGCGCTGCAAACTTCGATGACGACAAATGTCATCCACTGGCGGCCGACGTTCCGTCCGACGGGCCGCGCGTTCCCCAGGAGAGTGGCACATGCAGAGATCCAAACGTCTCGCCCTGCTGTCGGGCGGCCTGGCCACCGTGGCCGCCGTCGGTACGGGCATCGTGGTCGCCGTGTCGGCCCAGGCCGCGGCCGCCGGCTGCGCGGTCACCTACCGCGTGACGAACCAGTGGCAAGGCGGCTTCGGCGCGGATGTGAGCGTTAACAACCTCGGCGACCCGATCAACGGCTGGACGCTGACGTGGACGTTCGGCGCCGGTCAGACCATCCGGCAGGCCTGGAACACCGACGCGACGCAGTCCGGTGCCGTGGTCACCGCGAGAAACGTGAGCTACAACGGCTCGTTGGCCACGAACGGCAGCACGGGCTTCGGGTTCAACGGCTCGTGGACGGGCTCGAACCCGGTCCCGACGAGCTTCGCGCTCAACGGTGTCACGTGCACCGGCGCCGTGGCCACCACCGGCGCGGCCACCACCGCCGCGCCGAGCAGCGCCGCGCCCACCACCCGCGCGCCGCAGACGAGCCGGGCGCCGCAGACGAGCGCCGTCGCGACCACCCGGGCGCCGGTCACGACCGCCGGGCCGGCCACGCCGACCACCCCGCCCGCGTCGTACCCGAACCCGGGGACCGTCAGCGGCAGCACCGGCGCGCACGACCCGACGGTTGTGAAGACGCCCGCGGGTACCTACATCGCCGCCGTCACCGGCAACAACATCCAGCTCAAGACGTCGACCGACCGGATCACGTGGCGCAGCGCCGGGGCCGCGTTCCCCAACGGGGCGTCCTGGACCACGACCTACACCGGCGGTAGCGCCAACCTGTGGGCGCCGGACATCTCCTACCGCAACGGCCAGTACTACATGTACTACTCGGCCTCGACGTTCGGCTCCAGCCGGTCGGCGATCTTCCTGGCGACCAGCACCACGGGCGCGTCCGGCAGTTGGACCAACCGGGGCCTCGTCATCGAGACGACCACCAGCTCCAACTACAACGCGATCGACCCGAACCTGATCGTCGACGACGCCGGCAACTGGTGGCTGAGCTTCGGTTCGTTCTGGTCCGGCCTCAAGCTGATCGCGCTGAACCCGGGCACCGGCCTGCGGTCGGACACGACGGTGCGCAGCATCGCCGCGCGCAGCGGCGGCACCACCGCGATCGAGGCGCCGTTCATCTTCAAGCACGGCGGCTACTACTACCTGTGGGTGTCGTGGGACACGTGCTGCCAGGGCACCAACAGCACGTACCGGGTCATGGTCGGTCGCTCGACGAGCGTCACCGGGCCCTACACCGACCGCAACGGGGTCGCGATGACGTCGGGCGGCGGGATGCAGGTGCTCGCGACGCACGGCGGCATCGTCGGGCCCGGCCATCAGGCGGTCATCAAGGACAACGACGGAGACGTGCTGTTCTACCACTACTACACCAGCAGCGGCTCGTACCTCGGGATCAACCGTATCGGGTACGACGCGGCGGGCTGGCCGTTCGTCTACTAGGGACCGGTCCGCCCCGGCACCACCCCGCAAGCCCCCGGCCGGAGAACCGGCCGGCCGATCTACACGCCTGTCGGGAGCAGGCGACGTCCCGCAAGTGTTAACGCTCACATCGATGGAGAGGACCCCCCATGCCAGTCCACCGGCGATCGTTGTTCCGACTGCTGAGCCTGTCGCTCGGCGTCGTCATCGCGGCCGCGGCCGTCGTGGTCGCGGTCGTGCTTCCCAAGGCGCAGAGCCAGGCTGCCGTCGCGTTCACCAACCCGCTCGCGGCCGCGCCGTACGGCGCGGACCCGTGGATGGGTTACTACAACGGCAACTACTACGTGGCCACCACGACCTGGAACTCCCAGATCGTCATCAAGAAGTCGCCGTCCGTCGCGTCGCTGCCCGGCGCGTCCTTCTCGGTCGTCTACACCGGTAGCGGCTCCACGAACTGCTGCAACGTCTGGGCGCCGTCGCTGCACCGGCTCGCCGGCCCCAACGGCACCCGGTGGTACCTGTACTACTCGGCCGGGCCGACCGCCTGTTGCGACGGGCAGCGCTCGTTCGTGCTGGAGAGCTCCGGCTCGGACCCGATGGGCCCGTACACGTACAAGGGCCAGCTCAACGTGCAGGCCAACAACGGATGGGCCATCGACGGCAGCGTCGGCACCATCAACGGCGCGAACTACTTCTTCTACTCGTCGTGGGTCGGCAACCTGCAGAGCCTGTTCATCGCCCCGATGAGCAACCCGTGGACGGTGTCCGCCTATGGCACCCGGATCTCGCAGCCGACCCTGTCGTGGGAGATGCAGGGCGGCAACACCCAGGAGGCGCCGTACGTCCTGCAGCGCAACGGCCAGACCTTCCTGACGTACTCCGCGAGCTCCTGCAACACGCCCGACTACAAGCTGGGCATGCTCACCCTGACCGGCGCCAACCCGCTGTCGGCCAGCTCGTGGACGAAGAAGAGCACGCCCATCTTCGCGCGCAACGACAGCGCGGGCGCGTACGGGCCCGGCGGGCAGGGCTTCTTCACCTCGCCCGACGGCTCCGAGACGTGGGTCGTCTACCACGCCAACGAGGCCACCTGGCAGGGCTGCGGCGGCACCCGCACCACCCGGATCAAGAAGATCAGCTGGAACTCGGACGGGTCGCCGAACCTGGGCTCCCCTACCGCGCTGAGCTCGTCGCAGACCGCGCCCGCGGGCGACCCGGGCGGCAGCGTCGCGTTCCCGGTGGCCGGCACCCAGTACCGCATCGTCAACCAGGCCAGCGGCAAGGTGCTCGACGCGGCCAACTGCGGCACCGCCAACGGCACCGCCATCCAGCAGTGGACCTCGCTCGGCAACAACTGCCAGAAGTGGGTGTTCACGAAGACCACCAGCGGCTACTACACGATCCGCAACGTCAACAGCAACACGGTGCTGGACGCGGTCAACTGCGGCACAGGCAACGGCACGGCCCTGAACCTGTGGGCGTCGCTGGGCAACTTCTGTCAGGAGTGGAGCGTCACGCCCATCTCCGGGAGGTACATCATCGCCAACCGCAACAGCGGCCTGGTGCTCGACGTGACCAACTGCGGCGCGGGTGACGGCGTGGCCGTCCGTACGTGGGGCGCGCTGGGCAACAACTGCCAGCAGTGGAGCATCACGTCGTAGTGGTCCGCGCGGCCCGGTCACCCCTGACAGGTGGCCGGGCCGCATCGCGTCGAACGCGACCGAAGTCCATGCGGACCGACGTGCATCGGGTGAGCCGCCACCCGTCGGACAGGCTCCAGATGCGTCATGCCGCGGGACGCTACCACCGTGAGGTGGCAGTGACGGTCCCTCGATCAGGCGACGAAGGCCTCGTGCAGGAACGTCGTCACCATGATCCCTTGCACGGAGATGACCACGAACGTATAGACGCGGTCGAAGGCGAAGTTTCTGCCGAACTGCGCCAGCATGATGAACAGGACCGGCGCCTCCAGCAGGTAGCGCCAGAAGCCGGGCAGCGGCGGCTGGTTCAGCTGGACCGGGCTGCACAGCGGCAGCAGGACCGTGACGGCCGAGAACGCGGTGAGGTAGAGCATCTCCGGGCGCAGCCGCCACCGGCCCGCCACGGCGAGCGTCAGCAGCAGGGCGGAGCCGGCCACGAGGGCGATGGCGATGACGTTGCGGGCGGACTCGGTGGCCAGGGACGGCCAGCGCTCGTCCACGATGTTCCAGGCGTACTGCATGGTGGTCCACGGCGGCTTCGCGCCGTAGCGGAACCACCCCGACTGCGCGTGCTGGAACGCGAGCGGATCGCCGAAGCTGCGCCACAGGTACACCATGTAGATGACGAGTCCGAGCGGGGCGACGAGGACCCACAGCGCGTCCAGGCGGATCTTCCGCGGGGACCATTGGTGCTGGCGCAGGTACTCCAGGACGAACGGCACCATCAGCAGCACGCCGCCGGTCCGCGTGGCGCTGGCGAACGCGGCCAGGATCGCGGCGCCGGCCCACTTGCCGCGGTGCATGAGGTACAGCGAGCTCAGCGCCAGCGCGACCAGCAACGACTCGTTGTACGCGATGACGAGGAAGAAGCCGGTGGGCCACGCCAGCAGGTAGAACGTCGCCCGCTTGGCCACCGCGTCGCCGAGGAAGGTCGCGGTCAGCCGGTGCATCATGATCATCGCGATCAGGCCGGCCAGCGCGGACAGGATCACCCCGGCGTGGAACGACGAGCCCGGGAGGATCGGGTTCGTGATCCGGATCAGCATCGGGTAGAGCGGGAAGAACGCGGGGCCGCGCCCGTCCCAGTGATACCCGAGGTCGGCGATGATCGTGTACCAGTCGGTGTCCCAGCCGTGCCAGGCTTCCCAGACGGTGTAGAAGGTGGGCTCGTTGCCCGGCGTCGGCAACCAGGCCACAAAAGTGCACATTGCGTACGCCGCGAGGCCCGCGATCCAGGTCCAGAACCCGGTCAGCACGGACGGGCGCCAGTCGCGCCACATCTCGCGCGAGCGGGACGGGGCGGCCTCCGGGGTCTCCTGCCCGCCCTCGTCCGCTCCGATGTCGGACGGCAGGTCGGTCTCCGGACGGCCCGACTCGACCGCGGTGTCACTCATGGTGCGTCACTCATCCCCGAACGACCGGGCGCCGCCGGCACGCGGCACCCCCGAAATGGGCAGATCGAATGGCGCATATTGTGGCACGGCGCACCCTCGGGTGGCGCCCTGGGCAGCAACGTCATCGGCCCGGGCGGGCCCACCGCGACCCCTCGGAGGCGCTGATTGTCCGGGCGCGCGGGCTGGTGAATCGCGCTGCCCGGCCACCATCGAGGTGACCGGGCAGCGCCACGTCCGCACTGACCGGTTGGGTGCGTAACTTTCCCCGGGAAACGCACCCGTGGTGAGGCGGCGCCGTCGTGCTAGCGCGGGATGCGGTAGGCGAGGCCCACCACGCCGTTGATGGAGTCGGTCGCCGCGGAGATGGGCGGCGAACCGGTGATGGAGCGGGTGACGAACCTGCTCACCCGTTTGAGTGTCGTGTCTCGATGCCGGGCTCCCGGCGGGGTCTTGGCGCTCATGAAGCGATCAATCGGCGGGTGAGCGGACCGGATTAGTGGTTCAGGTCACGCGGGACCAATCTTGAGCTGATCTTTAGCTGGTTGGTCTCAGCTCAGCGCGGGATGCGGTAGGCGAGGCCGACAACCGCGTTGATGGTCTGGTCGACCGCGGCGTCGTACCTGTCCGTCGGTCCGCCGGACGTGGGCGCCTTCTGGCGGTTCAGCAGCCGACTGAAGCGGCTGGTCAGACCATTCTGGGTGCGGGTTGCGGTACGCATGGCCCTTGAATCGGCGCCCGACTAGCCCGATTTAGTGCTTTGGTTCTATAACCTGGCGGTAGCCCGTCGCCTGGCGTCCGGCGGCTAGGCAGGCGTCAGGCGCAGCGCGGTCCAGGAGACCGGCGGTAGGGGCAGCGTCAGGCGGGCGTCGTCGACGGTGACGCCCTCGGCCGGGTGGAGGCTGACGCGGTCGGGGGCGTCGGCGGTGTTGGTGGCGTGCAGGTCGTCGTCGGCGAGTATCCACGCCTCGGCGACCCGTAGCGACGATCCGAAGGCGCGCAGGTCGACGGTGAGGGCCGCCGGTGCCGCCTGATCGCGGTTGACCACGAAGATGGACGCGTCGCCCGTGGCCGGGTCGTGGGTGGCGACCGCGTCGACGGCCGGCACGTCGCCGTACCGGGCCGTCCCGTAGGACGGGGCGTCCACCGTCACGGCCAGGACCTCGCCCGCGGCGAGGCGGGCCGTCGTGGCGAACGGGTGGAACGTCGTCTGACGCCAGGCGGGGCCGCCCGGCTCGGTGCGGATCGGGGCGATCACGTTGACGAGCTGCGCCAGGGAGGCGGCCGTCACGCGGTCGCTGTTGCGGAGCAGGGAGATCAGCAGGCCGCCGACGACGACGGCGTCGGCGACGTGGTACTGGTCCTCGATGACGCGCGGGGCGACCGGCCACTCGGCGCTCGGGGGAGCGGCCCGGAAGCGGGACAGGTACCAGACGTTCCACTCGTCGAACGAGATCTGGATCTTCTTGCGGGAGCGCAGCCGGGCGCCCACCGCGTCGGCGGTGGCGGCGACGCCGGCGATGAACCGGTCCATGTCCACCGACGATGCCAGGAACGAGCCCAGGTCGCCGTCGTGCTCCTCGTAGTACGCGTGGCAGGAGATGTAGTCGACGACGTCGTAGCACTCCTCCAGGACCGTCGCTTCCCATGATCCGAAGGTCGGCATCCCGGCGCCGGAGGAGCCGCAGGCGACCAGCTCGATGCCCGGGTCGGCGGCACGCAGGGCGCGGCCCGTGGCCGCGGCCAGCCGGCCGTACTCGAGGGCGGTCTTGTGGCCGGTCTGCCAGGGGCCGTCCATCTCGTTGCCCAGGCACCACATGCGGATGTTGTGGGGGTCCTTCGCGCCGCCCGCGACCCGCAGGTCCGACAGGTACGTCCCGGAGGGGTGGTTGGCGTACTCGTGGACGTCGAGCGCCTCCTGGATGCCCCGGGTGCCGAGGTTGACCGCGTACATGAGCTCGACGTCGGCCTTGGCGCACCAGCGGGCGAACTCGTCGAGGCCGACCTCGTTGGTCTCGACGCTGTGCCAGGCGACCTCGCGCCGGCGCGGCCGGTCGGCGATTGGGCCGACGCCGTCCTCCCAGCGGTAACCCGAGACGAAGTTGCCGCCGGGGTAGCGGACGGTCGTCACGCCCAGCTCGCGGGTCAGGTCGAGCACGTCGGTGCGGAAGCCGTCCTCGTCGGCCAGCGGGTGGCCCGGCTCGTAGATGCCGGTGTAGACGCAGCGGCCCATGTGCTCGACGAACGAGCCGAAGGTCCGGCGGTGCACCGGCGCCACCACGTGGGCGGGGTCGAGGGCGAACGAGGCGTTGAACACGGTTCTCCTTACCTGAGGCTGCGCTCACAACACGCGACGGTTCCCGCCGTATCGAGTGACCGTTGACCACGCGTTTGATCTTGCTAGGCTGATCTTGCGGCGCTGCAAACAGGATGCACCGACGGCGCGGTGAGCGCCAGAACCCCACCCGAACCTTCCGTCACCTGGCACCGGAGGCCGCATGACGCGCGACGTCACCCTTCGCGACGTGGCCGAGCTCGCCGGCGTCTCCAGTCGGACGGTGTCCAACGTGGTCAACGGGTACGCGAACGTCACCGAGAAGACCCGGCGCCGGGTCGAGGCTGCGGTCGCCGAACTCGGCTACCGGCCCAACGTGCTCGCCCGCAACCTCGCGCGCGGCCGGTCGGGGCAGATCGCCGTCGTCGTGCCCTACCTGGGACACGCCGTACTTCGCGGAGCTGCTGGTGCCGCGCGAGGAGTTCATCGTGCGGACCCCGCGGTTCAACCGCGCCGACGGTGCGGGGCCATGGCCCACCTGCTGTCGCTGCCCGAGCCGCCCGACGCCGTGTTCGCCTACCGCGACCTGGCCGCCCTCGGCGCGGTCCGCACGCTCGTGTCGCGCGGCCTGCGGGTGCCCGAGGACGTGTCTGGACCGTCAGGCAGGTTATTGTGCGCCGAATTGTCGGCTATCCCGGCGCGGGTCAGGACGACAGCCACGGGCCGACGACGAAGGTGCCGGCGGACGAGAAGGGGTACTGGTTGGGGGTGCAGCCGTTCAGCGCGATGGTCTGGGTCTGCATCACCGGCGCCGTCCTGCCGGAGCCGGGGCACTTCATGTGGTTGAAGCCCAGGAAGTGGCCGACCTCGTGGTTGATCACCATGGCGCGGTAGAACGGCAGGTTGGTGAACCCGGTCGTGCCGTGCAGCCAGCGCCGCAGGTTGATCATGATGGTCTTGCCGTACCGGCACGAGTACACCCCGGCCGTGTCGACGCCGGCCGAGCCGCACAGTTTGTCGACGGTGTTCGGGGTGGCCAGCCGGATGCGCACGCTGTACGAGCTGTCGTCGACCTGCTGGAAGCGCCACGACGCGTCGGTCATGTCCTCGGCCTCGTTGGTGACCGGGTGGGCCGCCGACATCGTCCAGCCGCGCGGATCGGCCAGGACGCCGTTGACCACGTCGGCGAAGCCCTCCGGCGTCCACTTCGGGACGCTGCCCCAGGAGATGCCGTCCTCCAGCTCCACCCGGTACTTCACCAGGGTGGTGCCCTCGCCGACGACATCCGTGGACCCCTCGGCCACCGTGAACGTGCCGCCGCCCTTCGTGGGCGTGCCGTCGCTGGGGCTCGTCGAGGGCTTCGTCGTCGGCTTGTCCGCGCCGGCGGTCACCGTCTTCTTGAGCGTCGGCGACGGCTTGGGTCGGGTGGGCGACGGCTTCGGCGTCGGCCGGCGCGACGTGGTCGGCGCCGCGGGCGTGGTCGGCGCGACCGTCGGGGCGACGGTCGGCCCCTCGATGCCGGCCGGTGGGGCCGCCGCCCGCGGCGTCGGGCCGGCGCACGCCGTGACGGCGCCGAGCAGCAGCGAACAGGCGAGCGCCAGCGCTCGCGAGCGAACCCCCATGGGTGACCGTCCTCCCCCGTACCGGCGGTCAGACTAGCCGTCCGGGGCGCGTCCGGTCAGCCCACCCGGAGTACGGCGAAGCCGAGCTCCTCGACGTGGCGGACGACCTCGACGATGCGCTGGAAGTCCACCGGCTTGATGATGTAGTCGGTGACCCGCAGTCGGCGGGCCCGCAGGATGTCACGTTCCGCGAGCGAGCTGGTGAGCACCACGACCGGGATCTCCGCGAGCACCGGGTCGGCCGCGAGGCGGTCGAGCAGGTCCCGGCCGTCGAGGCCCGGGAGGTTCAGGTCGAGCAGGATGAGCCCCGGCAGCGCGGCCCCCGCGTACGGCCCCGACCGGCGCAGGTACGCCAGCGCGGCGTGGCCGTCGCCCATGACGACGAGGCGGTTGTGCAGCTTGTACTCGTCGAACGCCTCGCGGGTGAGCAGCACCTCACCGGCGTCGTCCTCGACGAGAAGGATGTCGATGGGGTGGGCGGGGGACGTCGGCTCAGCCACGGGGGCTCCCTCGGCCGGTCGGGGTTGTGTCTGGCGCGGCCAGTGTATGACAGTTCGTCGGGATTGACATTGACAGTGGCACGCTACGCTGGCTGGATACAGTCGTCCGGCACGGTTGAGGAGGTGCGTGCATTGGGTACGCATTCTCTCGTGACCGGATGCGACAGCGCGCGCACGGGGCGGACCGGATGAGGACGGGCGCCGCCGCTGGTTACCAGGGGTATCTGCACGAGGCCGTCTACTACCGTTCCGCCGGGGAACTGCTCGCGGTGGCGGTCCCGTTCCTGCTGGGCGGGGTCGAGGCGGGCGAGCCGACGGTTGTCGCCCTGGGCGAGGAGCACGCCGGCCTGGTCCGCGAGGCGACCGGTGGCGATCCCCGCATCACGTACCTGGCGGGCGGCGAGATGTACGCGCGCCCGGCCAGCGCGATCCGGGCATACCGGTCATTGCTTGTCGACCACGTGGCGGCCGGCGCTGGGCAGATCCGCATCATCGGCGAGCTGGCCGCCCCGGCGTTCGGCCCCACCTGGGACTGGTGGGCCCGCTACGAGTCGGCGATCAACCACGCGTACGACGACTTTCCCCTGTGGAGCATGTGCGCCTACGACGCAAACCGGACCCCGCCGCACGTGCTGCGCGACGTGGCCCGGACCCATCCATCGGTCGCCGAGCCCGGCGGGCGCCGCCGGAGCCCGTCCTACACGGACCCGACGACGTTCCTGCTGGAGCCCCGCCCGCAGCCGGACGACCCGGTGCAGCGCACCCGGCCGGTCGCCGAACTGATCGATCCGCTGCCCGCGGCCGCCCGCCAGGCGGTCCGGGGGGCCGATCCGGGCACGCTGCCGGCCGGTGCGCTCGACAACCTGGTCATCGCCGTGAGCGAGGTCGTCACCAACGCGATCCGGCACGGGCAGGCGCCCGTACTCATGCGGCTCTGGACCGGCGCGGACCGGATGGTGGTCACGGTGAGTGACCGGGGGCCCGGCCCGAAGGACCCGTTCGCGGGCCTGCTGCCGCGCACGGACGGCGAGCCCGGCGGCCTCGGCCTGTGGCTGACCCATCAACTGTGCGACTTCGTGACGGTCGACCGGCGGGACACGGGCTTCACGATCCGCCTCGTCGCGGGCGGTTTGTAGACAACACGACCCAGGCACGGCCATGGGCGTCCGGCCGGGTACGGTCGGGCGGATCGGCGTGGGCGAGGTGGCGGGATGGCGATGGTGACGACGGTGCTCCGTCGGGTCGCTGTCGCCTGCGCGCTCGCCATGGCCGTCTGGGTGGTGCACGGGCCGATCCTGTCGACCACCACGGCCCACGACCACAGCGTCCAGCCGCACGGCTGGGCCGCGGCGCCCGCGTCGACCGACCCGGGCGCGGCGGCGGACTGCCTCGGCGACCCCGGCCGTCAGGGCGATCACGGTCACACGAAGGTCTCCGTCCCCCTCGACCTCGCCGACTCGGGCGCGGCCGCCGCCCCGGTCGGGACCGTGCCCGTGTCCGGCGGCGAACCGGGCCTCGTGGACGGCCCGGACGACGCCCGGGGCGAGCCTGCCGAGCCGCCCGGGCGCCCGCCCATCAACGTCCTCATCTGCGTCAGCCGGACCTGAGCCGACCGCGCCGGCCCTTCGCGGCCGGCCACGTGTCGTGCCCGCCGCGCGCCCCCGCGTGCCCTCCGGAAGAGGACCCCCAGCCGTCATGTCGACCGTTACCGGTCCGGCGCTGCCACGTGCCGGCGCCGACCACATCGAACCGCCTCCGCCCGCGCGGCCGGTGGGTCAGTCCCGGTTGCCGAGCCTGACCGGCATGCGGTGGGTGGCCGCTCTGCTGGTCTTCGGCGACCACATACTCGAGGACTACCTCGCGCCGCACTTCGCCGTGTCCCCCGTGGTCGAGTCCGGATCGTGGCGGCTGTTGAAGTTCGCCGGCCCGTGGGGCGTCACGTTCTTCTTCATCCTGTCCGGTTTCGTGCTGGCCTGGTCGGCGCGGACCGCGGACACCCGGTGGGCGTTCTGG
Source organism: Luedemannella flava (assembly GCF_039528515.1). Taxonomy (NCBI): domain Bacteria; kingdom Bacillati; phylum Actinomycetota; class Actinomycetes; order Micromonosporales; family Micromonosporaceae; genus Luedemannella; species Luedemannella flava. The sequence goes on along the minus strand of NZ_BAAALT010000083.1, from coordinate 12,166 downwards.
GGTCGGCGCCTGGCCAAGATCTATCCGAACCACCTGGTCACGATGGCGGCCGCCGTGGTGCTCGCCCTGATCGTCGGCATTCAGATCACCCCGGGCCAGCTCCTCACGCACCTGACGCTGACCCAGGCCTGGCTGCCGAACAGCGGGGTTTTGTTCTCGCTGAACGGGCTGAGCTGGTCGCTCTGCGCCGAACTGTTCTTCTACCTGAGCTTCCCGTTCATCCTGCCGTACCTGCGGCTGCTGTCCGTGCGCCAACTGCGGATCGCGGTCGTGGTGCTGCCCGTCGTCGTGATCGGGTTCCAGTTCGCCATCATGGCGGTGGAGGACCCGGCCTTCATGTCGTGGCTGACGTACTTCTGGCCGCTGCCGCGCATCTTCGAGTTCGTCATCGGCATGGCGTTGGCGCTGCTCACGAAAGCCGGGGCGTGGCGCGGGCCGAGCCTTCGCCAGGCCGTGGCGCTCCTGTGCGCGGCGATGCTCGCGGGGATGTTCCTGCCCGCGCCGCTGGGCCGGGCGCCGGCGGTGATCGTCCCGATCATGTTGCTGCTGCCCGTGGCCGCCCTCGCCGACGTAGCGGGGACGCGCACCGTGTGGGCGCACCCGCGGATGGTCTATCTGGGCGAGGTGTCGTTCGCCTTCTACATGGTCCATCTGCTGGTGATCCGGGCCTGCCACGAGGCCGGGTTGTTCCCCGAACGGGTCACCGCGGTGTGGATGGTGATCGGCCCCGTGGTGATGTTCGTCTTCTCGTTCATCGCCGCGCTGGCGCTGTACCACGGCGTGGAGAAGCCGATGATGCGGTTGCTCTCGCCGCGCGGCAGACCCGGCCGGCATCTGGCGGCGCAGCCGGCGTGGTGGGGGTCGCGACCCGCCCTCGTGCTGTCCGTCATGGGCGTGGCCGTGCTCGCCACGGTGCCGGTTGTCGCGGTGGTGTTCGCGGGTTAGGCCGGCGTCTCCAGCCAGGGGTCGCGCAGGTCGAACCACTCGGGCTCGCCGACCATGAGCGCGCCCATCTCGGCCATCTGCGCCTGGACCTCGGGCGGTGGCTCCTTGCGTTCGCCCTCGCGCGCCTCGGCCTCTGACGTGAAGTAGATGACGGTGGTGAAGGCGCCGTCGCCGTGATTGACGGTGACGGTGCCGAGGACGTCCGGCCGGAGCGCGGCGAACTCCTCGGGATCGGACTTCATGAGCTCCCGCGCCCGGGCCAGGTCCGTCATGCGGCCGACCATGAACTGGACGAAGCCGGCCCGGTCGGGATCGCCGATGAGGTCGAGGTCGACGTCCTCGCTGTCGACCATCGTCGGGTTGTCGCCGAGCAGGTGCTTGTGCCGGTTCCACCACGCCGTCTGCTCGGGTCGGTCGGCGTTGCGCCGCGCGTCGGCGGTGGAGGCGAACCGGACGATGCCGATGAACCGACCGTCGTCGGTGACGCCGGAGGTGGCGCCGAGCCAGCCGGTGGCGCCCGGCGCGAGGTCGCGCTGCCACTCCTCGAAGGCGGCGCGCAGCGCGGCCGGATCCGTGACCTGCCCCTGAATGACCTCAACAAACATCGCGGACCTCCGCGAAACGGTTGCTTCTGGCCCAACCCTACGCGAACGTGCGGCGGGTGGCGGGGCGGTCACGTAAACGGTACATTCATAAACATCAATCAATTGGATCGTTTCATTAAGTGGAGGACCCGATGCGCGCCCCTCGTCTGTCCCATCGACCGCCGCCGAGGAGGGTCACGGCCCTGCTCGCGGCGGCGTGCGCGGTCGCCCTCGTGCTGGCGACGCCGGCCGCCGGTTCCGCGCGGCCGGGCGGCGTCCTGCTCGAACGCCTCGACCGCGGGCTCGTGGCCGCCGCCACGGGCGAGGGGGTCTTCCTGAGCTGGCGGCTGCTCGCCACCGAGGTCACCGGCCACTCGGCCACCGGCCTCACGGGCGCGAACTTCCGCGTCTACCGCGACGGTGCCGCGATCGCCACGGTCACCGACAGCACCAACTACCTTGATGTATCGGGCACCGTCGACGCAACCTATCGAGTGGCGCCGATCGTCGGCGGCCGCGAGCGCGGTCGCAGCGCCCCCGCCGCGCCGTGGGCCGGCAACTCCTACGACCTGCCGTTGAACAGGCCCGCCGACGGGGTGACCCCGAAGGGCGAGGCGTACACGTACTCGGCGAACGACATGAGCGTCGGCGACGTGGACGGCGACGGGCAGTACGAGTACGTCGTGAAGTGGGACCCGTCCAACTCCAAGGACGTCTCCCAGGTCGGCTACACCGGCAACGTCTACATCGACGCGTACGAGCTCGACGGCACCCAGCTCTACCGCATCGACCTCGGCGTGAACGTCCGCGCGGGCGCGCACTACACCCAGTTCCTGGTCTACGACCTCGACGGCGACGGCCGCAGCGAGATGATGTTCAAGACCGCGCCGGGGACAAAGATCATCCGGTACGCCCCGGACGGCAGCGTCCGCTCCGAGCGCTACATCACGCTGCCGCGCGAGGACGTGCGCGCCGGCGTCGCGCACACCGACGACTACCGCCTGTCCGCCGCCGACTACCGCGAGCATCTCGTCGAGATGTTCCAGGGCTGGTCGACGCACCCCGAGGTGGTCGCCGGGCGCTGGCCCGCCACGCTCGAGCAGGCCTTCGGCATCGCGCCCGCCTACACCTACCCGCTGTCGCGGGCCGACGCCACGACGCTCGTCGACTACTTCATCGACGTGTACGCCCCGGCGCGCAGCACCCGCAACCTGCTGCGCAACTTCGAGGGCTTCATCGTCGACGGTCCGGAGTACCTGACCGTGTTCGAGGGCGCCACCGGGCGCGAGCTGCAGACGATCCGCTACAAGCCGGGCCGGCACGACGACGGGCTCATGTGGGGCGACTACGCGATGGCGCGCATCGAGCCGGGCAACCGGGTCGACCGGTTCCTGTCCGGGGTGGCCTACCTGGACGGACACCGCCCGTCGGCGGTCTTCGCGCGCGGTTACTACACCCGCACCACGATCGTCGCGTACGACTGGGACGGCCGGAAGCTGCGCGAGCACTGGTACGTCGACAGCGGCTGGGTGCCGATGACCAACCCGTTCAACGACGGTCCGCACGGTCGCGACGGCACGGACCCGGAGTTCAGGACCATTACCACGCAGGGCGACCACTCGCTCTCGGTCGCGGACGTCGACAGCGACGGCAAGCAGGAGATCATCTACGGGTCGGCCACCATCGACGACGACGGCAGCCTGCTGTACTCGTCGTTCGGCACGCTCCCCGAGGGCAGCGCGGCACCCGGTTCCTATGTCCGGCTCGGGCACGGCGACGCCATGCACGTCACCGACATCGACCCGGACCGGCCGGGGCTGGAGATCTACACCGCGCACGAGGGCGCCACCTTCGCGCCGTACGGCATGGCCATGCGGGACGCGGCCACGGGTGGGGTCCTGTTCGGGGCGTACTCGGGGCGCGACACCGGCCGGGCGATGATCGGCGACGTGCTGCCGGGCGTCCGCGGCCTGGAGGCGTGGGCCAGCCTGCCCGGCGGCTCGGACTCGTTGGGGCTCTACTCGGCGGCCGGCGTGCTCACCCCGGGCGCGATCCCGGGCACCAACATGAGCATCCGGTGGGCGGCCGACGGCACCACGCAGATCGTCGACGGCAACCTCGCGGTGACCCCGAAGATCCTGGACTGGCGGCGCGGCACGCTGCTCACCGCCGACGGGACGCTGTCCAACAACGGGACGAAGGGCAACCCGAGCCTGGTCGCCGACATCCTCGGCGACTGGCGCGAGGAGCTGCTGCTGCGCACCGCCGACAGCACCGCGATCCGGATCTACCTGTCGACCGAGGTGACCGGCCGCAAGATGTACACCCTGATGCACGACCCGCAGTACCGGGTGGAGGTGGCCCGCCAGCAGACGACGTACAACCAGCCGTCGTACCCGGGTTTCTACCTCGCGTCCGACACGGACTGGTCGCGCGTGCCCGTACCGCGTTGACCGGCGGATGGTGGGGCCGCCGCTGCGGCCCCACCATCCGTACCGCCGCTGCCTGCGGGCGGGAGCGGCCCACCTTTGGCGCCATAGCGCTGGAATGCCGGAGCGGATTCCAACGCTGTGGCGCCAAAACGCGGTAGCGGCCGCGATCAGTGGGCGGATCGCGTTTCATTGACAGTCGTTGACGTCCGGGTTACGGTCGCTTCAGGAATGCGCTTTCCTTCATTGGCCGCCGTGTGCACCGGGGCCGCTCCACCGTCCCCTCGGAAGGTCCACCATGGACGTACGTGCCACCCTCCGGGCGCGTCGCTGGCAGCTGTCGGTCGTCGGCGGCGCTGTCGCCGCGCTGACCGCGGCCGCGATCGCCTTCGCTCCCGGCGCCAGCGCCGCCACCGAGTTCAGCGACACCTTCGAAAGCGGGCTGGCCAGCAGCTGGTCCAAGTCCGGCGGCACCTGGGCCGTCGTCGCCGACGGCTCCCAGGCGCTGCGGCAGTCCAACGCCGGCAGCGAGAACGCCCGGCTCTTCAACGGCTCCACGAGCTGGACCAACGTCACCGTGCAGGCCCGGGTCAAGCCGCTGAGCCTCGGCTCCGGCGGGTTCGTCGGCCTGCTCGCCCGCGCCACCGGCTCGACGACGTTCTTCCGGCTGGCCCTGCTGCCCGGCAACCAGGTGCAGCTCCAGTCCGTCAACGGCGGCTCGGTGACCGTGCTCGGCAGCGCGTCGCGCACCGTGGCGACGGGGACCTGGTACACGCTCGCCATCGACGTCAACGGCAGCACGGTCCGCGGCCTCGTCGACGGCACCCAGATCGCCTCCGGCACCGCGTCGTCGCCGACGTCCGGCCGGATTGGCCTGCAGACGTCGTACTCCACCGCGTCGTTCGACGACGTGATCGTGACCAGCGGCGGGACCACCACCCCGACCAGCGCGGGGCCGACCACGACCCGGCCCGCGACCACCACGGCGGCGCCGACGACGACCCGCGCGGTCACCTCCGCGCCGGCCACCACCCGGGCCCCCGCCACCACCACCGGCGCGCCGGTCACCAACAACCCGGGCAACGCCAGCGGCCTGGTCGGCTTCGCCACCCTCACCGGGTACGGCCGGACCGGCACCAACGGTGGCGCCGGCGGCGCGACCGTCACCGTCTCGACGTACGCCGCGCTCGCGGCGGCCGTCGCCGACGACACGCCCCGCATCGTGCGGGTGTCGGGCACCATCACCAACGGCGGCGGCGACATGCTGGACGTCGGCTCGAACAAGACCATCATCGGCGTCGGTACCAACGCGACGATCAGCGGCTTCGGCTTCGACGTCAACGGCTGGGGCCCCGACGAGGTGGCGTGGGGTGGCGACCTGTGCGACCCCGCGGAGAAGGACCGCTTCACGAAGGTGGAGAACGTCATCATCCGCAACCTGTCGTTCCGCAGCTCCGCCGACGACTCGGTCAACGTGCAGTGCTACTCGCACCACGTGTGGGTCGACCACAACACCTTCTACGCGGCCGCCGACGGCTCGGTCGACGTCAAGCGCGGCTCCGACCTGGTGACCGTCTCGTACAACCGGTACATCGGCACGGACAAGTCCATGCTGCTGGGCCACAGCGACTCCAACGGCGCCCAGGACACCGGGTACCTGCGGGTCACCTACCACCACAACTGGTTCGACGGGTCGAACACCCGCCACCCACGCGTGCGCTTCGGGTACGCCCACGTGTACGCGAACTACGTCGAGGTCGACGACTACTTCCTCGGGCTCGGCGTCGGCGGGAGGATCTACGCGGAGAGCAACTACGTCAAGAGCGCCAAGACGATCACCGAGGACTTCGGTGACACCGCGCTGACGTGGACCTCGAGCAACTACTACAACACCGCCACGATCACCCGCGCCAACGACAGCGGCAAGACGATGGCCGACTGGCTGCGCATCACCGGCGGCGTCGCCGCGCCGCCGTACAGCTACTCGGCCGGTTCCGCGCCGTCCTCGCCGCCCGCGGCCGGGGCCGGCGTGAGCGGGGCGGACACCATCCCGTAGTACACGCGGCGTTCCCCGTTTGTTCGCCGGGGCGTGCCAGGGTGGTCGGACCCGTTACCTCCGACCACCCTGGGCGCCCTTTCGTGCACCACGCCAACCACTACTACGGGCACTCGCATGTGCTGGCCCGCTACTGCGGGCTCGACGACCGCGACCCGCCGCGCATCCACGGCTACCTGCAGCACGGCTGGAACATCGGCGACGGCCTCGCCGACGACCACGAGTTCGTCACCGGCACGCCGATCCTCGTGTGGTCCGAGCGCACCCGCCGTCGGGCGTGGTCGATGGGTCGGCGGGAGGTCCACGTCGTCGGCGCCCCGTTCGCGTATTTGCTGGCCATGGCGGCCGAACCGCCCGCGCAGCGGGACGGGACCATCTGGTACCCGTTCCACGGGTGGGAGGGTCAGCACGTGGTCGGCGACCACGCGCGGCTCGTCGACCAGATCCGGGCCACCGAGCCCGGTCCGGTCACCATCTGCCTCTACTGGCAGGAGTACCGGTCGCGGCGGGTGCGCCGCCGCTACGAGCGGGCCGGGTTCCGGGTCGTCTGCCACGGGTACCGGGGCGGCTGGTGGCAGGACCTCGACCCGGCGTTCCTCGACCGCCAGCTCGCCGAGCTGCGGCGGCACGCCCGCGTCGCGAGCAACCGGCTCACCAGCGCCGTCTTCTACGGCGCGCTCGCCGGCTGCGAGCCGGCGGTCTACGGCGACCCGATGCTGCTCGAGCGCGACGCGGCCGCGCACGGCGGCCAGGCGCGCGTGCGCCGGCAGTGGGCCGAACTGCACGGCGAACGCGTCGACCCGGTCCTCGCCCGCGCGGCCGCCGTGTCCGAGCTGGGCGCCGACCGGCTGCTCCCGCCCGCCGAGCTGCGTCGCCTGCTCGGCTGGCCCAACCCGTACCAGCCCGCGTACGTGGACGACGGCGCGCTGCTGGCGGAAGGCGTGCGATGAACCCGCGGATGATCGGCGGCGAGATGGTGTCCTGGTCCGACCTCGATGGCATTCGTGCGCCCGGCCCGGCCGGCGGCGCCGCGCCGGCCCGCCTGATCGGCGCGGCAGGGGTGGCCGGGCGGGTGCTCGTGGCCGGGCCGCACGACCCCACGCTCATCGACGCGCTGCCGGCCGGGAACGTGACGGTGCTGGTGCGGGGCGTGCCCGACGCCGAAGCGTTGACCGCCCGGTTCGCCGAGCGTCCCGACGTGACCGTCTGCTGCGGCGGGCTGGAGAAGCTCGGGGCCGAGCCGGCCTTCGACGCGGTGGTCGCGCTCGACGGGGTCGGCCGGCTGTCCTCCGTTGAGGGCGCGGAGCTGACCTGGGGCGAGGCGTTCGACCAGCTCGTCGCCGCCCTGGCGCCCGGCGGGCGGCTGCTGTTCGGCATGGCGAACCCGGTCGGGGCGCACCGGCTGGTCGCCCTGCCGGCCGAGCCGACCGACGCCGACTGGGACCACCCCGGGGAGTACGACCTGAGCCGACCGGCCGGGCTCGCCCGGGTGCTGGCCCGGCTCGCGGAGGCCGGCCTCGACGTGGATCGGACCTACGCCGCCTATCCGTCGCCGGCCGCGCCCGCCGTGCTGCTCGGCGACGCGATCCTGGCCGACGGTGCGGTGAGCGGCTACCTGGCGGCCGCGTTGAGCCGATCGTTCGCCGCGAGCGCGGCCCGGGGAGATGGCGTGGCCGCGGCGCAAGCCGGCGGGCCGACCGGTTGGGTGCTCACCGATCCCGGGCGGCTCGCGCGGCGCGCGGTGCGTCACGGCCTGGCCGCCGAACTGGCGCCCGGCTGGGTGTTCGCTGCCCGGCGGGCCGGGGGCGACGCGGCGGGAGAGCTTCCCGAGGCGGTCGTCGACGGCCGGAGGATCGATCGCGATCCGGTGCGCGGGTGGGTCGGCGACGGGGGCGCGTGCGTTCCGCCGGGGCGTACTCTCGAAGATCTTCTGATCGGCGCGGCGGTGCGGCGCGAGATGGGCGAGGCCCGCACGTTGCTCGCGCGCTGGCAGGGTGGCGCGGCTGCCGGGGTGGCCGCGGACCAGGTGATCGTCGGGCCGGACGGTGGGCTGGTCGCGGCGGGACCGGCCGACGCGGCGGCGCTGCGGGCGTTCGCGGTGACGCTGGTTCGCCTGGGGCTCGCGCGGCGCTGGGCGCCCGGCGGCGCGGATGAGGTGGCCGCCACGCTGGCCGCGATGGCCGATCGCGATCCTGCCGGCGGGGATTCTCGCGACCGTCTTTTCGACGACCGCGAGCACGACGGCGGCCGGCCGCCGGACGCGCGGGCCTTTGACGAGCTGATCGCGGAGCGGGACGCGCTGGCCCGGGAACTGGCGGGGGCGGTGGCGAAGGCGCGCTGGTACGAGCGGACGCTCACCGAGCGGGAGGCCGCACTGAACCGGGCACGGCGCGTCGCCGACCTGCTCGCCCCGGCCGGGCCGGCCCGGGCGGGCGCGGCGTTCGTCGGCGGCGCCCGGCTGGCCCGGCGCAGCGCCCGCGCTATCCTGCGCCGGGTGCGCCCGCGCGTCTAGACGGTCGTCTCTGTTGACCACCGGCGCGACACCCGAAGGTCGCCGGGAGCGCCTACATTGGACCCGACAGGGCCGAGGACGGCGGAAACGGGGCGCAACGCGGGGGATCGTCGGGTGAGGTGGACATGTCCGCGGCCTGCCTGGGCGACGGCTCGATCACGCTGACCGCCTTGGACGACCAAGGCCGGCCCACGGGGGTGCGCGTGAGTACGGACTGCGACGTCAGGCTCATGGGCGGCGAGTTCAGCGGCAACGGGTGGGGAGACGGTCCGTTCTGGATCATGCCGTCGCTGTCCGGCGCCGTCACCGCATGGGAGGTGTTCGTGACGGAGTCCAAGGCCCGCCGGCCGGACCCGACTCCGTCATGATCGGCGCGACGGTGTCGTAGAGTGCCTCCAGCGACCGGGTCTGCGTCGTGATGTCGAAGTTGGCGGTCACATGCGCCCGGGCCGCGTGCCCGAGGCGGGCGCGCAGGTCGTCGTCGGCCAGCAGGTGGCGGAGGTTCGCGGCCAGCGTCACGCGGTCGCCCTCGGTGCCGAGCAGGCCGGTCTCGCCGTGCCGCACCGCCTCGGGGATGCCGCTGTGCCGCGTCGACACGGTCGGCACGCCCAGTGCGGCGGCCTCCAGGATCGTGGTCGGCAGGCCCTCGGCGTCGCCGTCGGGCGCGGTCTTCGACGGCGCGACGAACACCCTGGCGGCGGCGACGTGACGGCGCACGGACGCGGGGTCCTGATGGCCGGGGAACGTGGCGTCGAGGCCGAGTCCGGCGGCGCGGGCGCGGATCGCGGGCTCCAGCGGGCCGGCGCCGATGAGGACCGCCTTCACCGGCCTGTCCAGCATGGCCAGGGCCTCGACCAGGTCGTCCAGGCCCTTCTTGGGCACGAACCTGCCGACGAAGGCGACGTCCCACTCCTTCGGCGCGTGCGATTCGGCCGGTAGCGGCACGCCGGTGTGGTGCACCCGGACCTTCGCCGGGTCGGCGCCCAGCGCGAGCGCCCGGTCGGCGACCGGGCCCGACACGGCCAGGATCAGGGCCGCGCGGTCGAACGCGGTGCGCAGGTTGCGCCGGTACCTGCTGCCGCGCAGGCCGGGCGCCGCGGCCTGTGTCGTCACGTCGCGGCCGTGCAGCGTGATGACCAGGGGAATGTTCAGCCGGGCGGCGGTGCGGCTGATCAGCCAGCCGTCCCCGCCGAAGTGCGCGTGCACCAGGTCGGGCCGCAGACTCCTGAGCGTCGCGTCCAGCCGGCGGGAGCCGCCGGTCAGGCGCAGCAGCGGGAAGCCGAGCCGGCCGTCGGGGAACGCGACGACGTCGGTGTCCGCGGCCAGCGGGGAGGCCACCTTGACGGCGCCCACATAGGTCGGTCGCCAGCGCGACAGCGCCGCGCCCTGGTCCCGGACGAACGTCTCCGACCCGAACAGCAGGCAGCTGCGCCAGATGACGACGGGCCTACCGGACGACATCTAGGACAGGCTCCCGGGTCGGCGCGGGGGTCGGCTTCGCCTCCCGGTTGCGGTTGAGCAGCCGGTCGCGCACCGCCCGGCGCAGCTGCGGCGGCAGCAGCCAGATCTGCAGGTACGTCACGTAGTCGATGATGCCCGGCCGGCCGTGCGTGCGGGCCTCGCGCAGCAGGGTGCGGAACAGGGCCGGGCTGCGGGTCGGCGCGGCCATCGACGCGATCACGCTCATGGTCAGCGCCGCGTACGCCCGCCGGGTGAGCAGCGGCCGGCTGCGGCGCAGCCACTCCAGGCACGCCTGCCAGGGCATCTCCTGGCTGATCCGGTCGCGGTCCTCGTCGGTGTGCCACACCACCAGGGGCTCGGGCGCGATGAGCAGCTCGACGTCGTCGTGGTGCAGGGCGCGCAGCGCCCAGTCGAGCTCCTGCATGCGCCGCACCCCGACGGTGAACGGCACCCGGCGCAGCAGGTCCGTCGGCGCCAGGATCGTCGACGTCTGGATGAAGCCCTCGCCGTGGAACAGTCCCCTGCGGACGGTGAAGTACTCACTGAGCGGCTCGCCCGGCGCCGGTAGGCGGCGCGGCATCACCAGCTCGGCCCGGGGCGTGCGGTTGATCAGCCGGCTGGCCACCACCGGCAGCGGCGCGCGCGCCGTGCGGGCCAGGGCCAGCTGCGTCGCGAGCTTCGTCGGCAGCCACTCGTCATCGTCGTCGAGCAGCGCCGTCCACGGCGCCCGCGCGTGCGCGACGCCGGTGTTGCGGGCGTTCTGCGCGCCGCCCGACCCGGGCAGCCCGACCACACGCAGGCGCGGGTCGTCCAGCGCGGCGAGCGCCGGCCCGGTCGCCTCGTCGGGGCCGTCGATCACGACGATGACCTCGATGTCGCGCACGGACTGCGCGAGCGCGCCGCGCGCGGCCCGGACGACCAGGTCCGGGCGCGCTCGGGTCGGGATGACCACACTGACGTCGGGCATGGGGACCTGCCAACTCGTTCGCCGGATAGGCGGCGAACGCTATGGGGTCAGGTCGTCACCCAGGTGAATCCAGGGCGGCCAATGTGGGTACACCCGGGGAAGCCCGCGCCTCCCCGGGTACACCCTGTGTTCACCTTGCCGCGCGGACCTGGGCGGCCGCGGCCACGAGGCGGGCGAGAGCCGGCTCGACCTCGTCGTACGCTCGGGTCTTCAGGCCGCAGTCCGGATTGACCCACAGCCGCTCGGCCGGCACCGCGGCCACCGCGTGGCGCAGCGCCGTCACGAACTCGTCCTCGTCGGGCACCCGGGGCGAGTGGATGTCGTAGACGCCCGGACCGACGCCGCGCCCGTACCCGGCCGCCGCCAGGTCGGCCAGGATCTCCATTCTGGACCGGGACGCCTCGATGCTCGTCACGTCCGCGTCGAGGGCGTCGATCGCGGCGAGCACCTCGCCGAACTCCGAGTAGCACAGGTGCGTGTGGATCTGCGTGGCGTCGGCGACCCCGCTCGTGGCCAGCCGGAACGCGGCGACGGCCCAGTCGAGGTACGCGGCTCTGTCGGCAGAGCGCGGCGGCAGGAGTTCGCGCAGCGCCGGCTCGTCCACCTGGATCACCCGGATGCCGGCCGCCTCCAGGTCGCGGGCCTCGTCGCGCAGCGCCAGCGCCACCTGGTTGGCGGTGTCCGCGAGCGGCTGGTCCGTACGCACGAACGACCAGGCCAGTATCGTCACCGGGCCGGTCAGCATGCCCTTGACCGGGCGGTCGGTCAGCGACTGCGCGTAGGCGGACCAGGCCACCGTCATCGGCGCCGGCCGGGACACGTCGCCGTACAGGATCGGCGGGCGTACGCACCGCGACCCGTACGACTGGACCCAGCCGTGCGCCGTGGCGGCGAAGCCGTCGAGCTGCTCGGCGAAGTACTGCACCATGTCGTTGCGCTCCGGCTCGCCGTGCACCAGCACGTCCAGCCCGAGGCGCTCCTGCAGGGCGATCACCTCGATGATCTCCGCGCGCATCCGCTCGGCGTAGCCCGCCTCGTCGAGCCGGCCCGTGCGCAGCTCGGCCCGGGCCCTACGCAGCGCGTCGGTCTGCGGGAACGAGCCGATCGTCGTGGTGGGCAGGGCCGGCAGCCGCAGCCGGGCCTGCTGGGCGGCGGCCCGGTCGGCGTACGCGCCGCGGCGGGTGTGGCCCGCGCGCAGCGCCGCCAGCCGGG
>NZ_BAAALT010000082.1:0-5741 GCF_039528515.1 Luedemannella flava | reverse complement strand
GCGTTGGTGGCCACCACGGTGCCGGTAACGGCCAGCGCCACGGCGCTGACCGCACCGATGAGCAGCCGCAGGCGGCGTCTGCGGTTGGTGCGAGGGACGGGGACGTCGCTCATGTACGTGCTTCCTCCTGGTGGGGGGTGGCAGCCGTTGGGGGGACAACGGAACAGACACCCGTATATGTTGATCCTTTTCGATCAACTATCGAAATTTTCTGGCCGGAACCCTCGAAGGGTGTGCCCCGGTGTGCTGTCGTCGCGGTCCGACCCGAATCACCCGGACCCATCCCCGAGTGGTGCCATGAGCGTGCGCGTGGCGGAATCGCGACGTCGAAAACTTTCGATAATCGACTGATTGTCACTTAGCTTTACGGCAGTAGCCCTAACTGTCAAGCGTCGACCGTGAATGCCGCGGCAGGCGAGCTTCTGCGCTGGCCCGGGCCCGCGCACGGCAACCCGCCGTGCCCCCGGCCCGGTCATCGGGCGGCGGCACGGCGGGTGGGCGCGGGCGTCCGCGTTACACCACAGTGGCGTCAGAGGGTGAGGTTCTTCTGCTGAACCTGCCACTGCGTGCCGCACAGGCCGCAGTTCGACCCGACGAACGCCCTACCGGAGGTCTGGTCCCCCTTCAGGCGCCACTTCAGGTAGAGCACCATCACGCGACCGAACTCGCCACCGTTGGTCTGGTCGTACGTGCCGCCGTGGCCGACGTTCAGGTTGCCCATGAACGCGGGCAGTCCCGACGGGAGCTTGCCCCAGTCGTCCATGGCGTTGGGGTAGGCGATGTCGCTGGAACCACCGATGAAGTACGCGATCGGCTTCGTCAGTCGCCTGAGCTGGTAGTCGTTGGCGTCGTTGAGCAGTCCGCTGGAGAAGATGGCCGTCGTGGTGACGCGCGGGTCGTTGGATACCTCGTACGCCTCCAGGCCGCCGCAGGAGAAGCCCGCCACAGCGATCTTGCTGGTGTCGAGGCGGCCGTAGTACTTGCTGCCCTGACGCGCGTTCTCGGCAACCGCCCAGTCCATCGACTGGGTCAGCCACGATGCCGTCGACGAGCCGGAGCCGTTGGGGCTGCCGTTGGCGATCACCAGGAACCCGTGCGACGCGATCTCCCGCAGGAAGTTGAAGGCCGAAAGCCCATTGGCCGAGCAGGCGCCCTGCGACCACGCCAGGATCGGCATCTTCTCGCAGGGAAGGCTGTCCGGCCGGTAGATCGTGTGGTTGGCCAGCGAGTTGGACGTCTCGTAGCCCGCCGGGTACGGACCCGAGCCGCCGCCGGTACCGGGTTGCCGGGTGCACGGGACGGCGGAGGTGGGACCGGCGGAGGTGGGACCGGCGGTGGTGGGGCGAGCGCTGGTGGGACCGGCGGTGGTCGGACCGGCGGTGGTGGGGCCAGCGGTGGTGGGACCGGCTGTCGTGGGGGCGCCGGTCGTGGTCACCGAGCCCGTACAGGCGGTGCCGTTGAGCGCGAAGTTCGTGGGCACGGGGTTGGCGCCGTTCCACGCGCCGTTGAAACCGAACCCGGTGCTCGCACCGGTGGCGATGGTGCCGTTGTAGCTGACATTGGTGACGGTAACCTGCGACCCCGACTGGGTGTGGGTCCCGTTCCAGAGCTGGGTGATCGTCTGCCCGGCGCCGAACGACCAGGTGAGCCGCCAGCTCGTGACGGGGTCGCCGAGGTTGGTGATGGTGACGTTCGCGCCGAACCCGCCCGGCCAGCTGCTGGACACGGCGTAGGTGACACGGCAGCCGGCGGCGGCCTCGGCGGCAGTCGTGACGACAACCGCCCCGGCTGCCAACGCCAGGCCGGCCACACCGGCCGTGACGTATCGGGATCGGAAGCGGGGGTACTTCATTGCGTTCCTCCGTGAGGGAACGGGCATCGATGATTGCAGTTATGTTTGCTCCCGTTATAGAAACTGTCAAGGAGCTGGGTCGAAAGCTTTCGGGACCGGGCGGATCGGCCCTCACCGGGCGTGCCGGTCCGCCGAGGACGTCACGGTGCCAGCGGGACTACCGGGCGCCGGCGGGACGACCGGGCATGGGAGCCGCCGCCAGGCGGAAATGGGTGACCCAGGATGCGGCGGCCGGCCAGTAGGGCGTGGTGATCTCAACGAGCCTGGACGCGGCGAGCGGGCCGAGCGTCGCATGGATGTCGAGAAAGATCTCCCGGGCGCGCGGGCGGGGCCACGGCGTGGGCAGCAGGTGCTCGGGCAGGTCGGGGTCCACGAGGACAAGCGACCGCCAGGAGTCCATCACCGAGGTACGGACGATGAACGCCCGCGCCGCGTCGACCTCACCGGCGTGGACGGCCGCGCGCAGCTCACGGTACTCGTCGATGAAGTTCTGGTAGGCCACCGCCAGACCGTCCAGGTCGTATGCCGCGGCCGGCCCGTGCGGGCCCGCCTCGTCGTCGAACCGGGCGCAGACGACCGACCACCGGGCGTGGGCGACGTCGCTCAGGACGTCGGCCATCGCGCGGCTGGCCGCCCGCGTGTCGCGCCCGGGCCTCATCCACACGCTGTCGTACAGCCGCACGAACCCGAGCGAGCTCAGCGTCCTGCGGACGCTGTGGCGGTGCGCCTGCCCCGGCTCCGGAAGCGAGAACGCGACAACCGTCCAGTCGCCGGTCCACTCCGGCGGCTCGGCGCCGAAGGTCAGGAACCGGCGCAGGTACGCGCGATGGCTGGCCATCGCCTGCGGCGTGACGTGGTACGTCACCCGCCGACCGGGCCGGCGGGCCGCGATCAGACCACGTCGGGCCAGCCTGGACAGCGCGGACCGCGCGCTCGACTCGCTGATGCCGAACTCCCCCAGCATCGCGACCACGGCCGCCGACGGCAGATCGGCGTCCGGGGAGTCGAAGTACTCACCGAGCAGGGTCGCCAACAGGTGCTGGGGATTCTGACCGGCCTGGGCTCTCGGGATGTCGACACCATCCGGTCCTTGGCCGCGCATCCCATCAGCTTGCACCACCGGGCCGACGCCCGGCGGTCAGGACTCCCGTATCGGCAGGTCGATCCGGGACGGGTGGCCCGTCCCGTGGGAGATCTCCTGCTCAGCGCGAACGGTGACGGCCGCCGTGGCGGCGGGTTGGCCGGTTCCGGGGTTGCGGGCATAGCGCGGGTGCGCGCCGGAGCTGACCTGCACGCCGATACGGTGACCGGCCGCGAACTCATGGAACGAGGGCCACAACGGCACCTCGACCTCGACGAAGCCGTCGTCGTCGGGGCGCGGGTCGGTGGCCGAGGTGCCCACGCTGCCGATGCGGCGGATGCCGTCGCACACGGTCATGGAGCGTCCGTCGGGGTGCACGTCGCACACGCGGACGAACACGTCGGCGCTGGCGGCCGTGGACCGGAACCGGATCCGGGCGACGGGCTCACCCGCGATGACGACCGCGCGCTCCAACGGTGCGCTGCGGAAGACGGTCACGTCGGGCCGACGTTCGTGGGCGCTGTTGTCGACCGGCCCGGCGTCCGCACCGAGACCGGGTCCGCCGACGGCAGGGGTGGGCTGGTCGGGATCGTAGGTGTAGCGGGTGCTGCCGCCGCCCGGCAGGGCCGGGTCGAGCAGTCCGGATTCGTGCAGGTGCCACGGCCGGGTCGCGGTCCCGGGCGGTGGCCACGCGGGCAGGTCGTGCCACTGTCCGGCGCCTGTGAGAAAGGCGCGCACGGGCGCTTCACGGGTGCCGGGCACGCCCGCGAAGTGTTCCTTCAGGAACGCCACGGACTCGACGACGAACGGGTTCTGCGCGCTCGCGTGGCCCCACGGGCCGATCGTCAGCCGGGGCGGTCGGCCGGCCGCGACGAGCTGCGCGTAGGTGCGCAGCTGCCACGGCAGGAAGATGTCGTACCAGCCGGTGGCCATGTACACGGGCGCGGTCACGTCGGGCACCGACGCGGCATGCGACTGCCGGGTCCAGTACTCGTCGGTGAGCTTCTCGTGGGCGAGCCAGTCCTGGTACCAGCTGATCGGGCGGCCCGCCACGACCGCGTCGCCGCGCGACAGCGGCAGCGTGTCGAAGGCGGCGGCGAGCTTCCGGTCGGGCCGCAGCGCGAGCCGGGCCCTGACCAGCACGCCCCGCAGGCCCTTCAGGTCCATCATGCGCGACCAGCCGAGCGCGTTGCCCAGCGAGAAGGCGCCGTTGTCCCAGGTGAACGCGCCGAAGTCGGGCATCGTGACGTTCAGGCAGAGCGCGTCGGGGGCGTTGTCGGGGTCCTCGCGCCGCATCCGTCCGGCCACGGCCCACTGGGTGTACCCGAGGTAGCTCTCCCCGAAGGTCGCGACGGTGCCGGTGAACCACGGCTGGCGGCGTACCCACCGGTGGGTGGCCATGCCGTCGCGTTGCTCGTCGAGCTGCGGCACGAAGGTGCCGCCCGACCCGCAGGTGCCCCGGCAGCTCTGCACCAGGACGGTGAACCCCTCGCGGGCCAGCTCCGGTGCGTGCGTGAGCCCGGCGTCGCGCCCGTACGGCGACCGGACGACGATCGTGGGCAGCGGCGGGTCCACCGCGCCGGTCGGCACGTACAGGTCGGCAATGAGGTCGACGCCGTCGTCCATCGGCACGCGCAGTTTGCGCCGCACCGTGAACCCGTACCGACCTGAGGTCTCTGTGCTGGTCATCTCGATAGACCAACCATTTACCAGAGACCCCGTCGTAGATCCAACGTGACAGACGCCACCGGCGCGGGTCGGTGTGGCCCGACCGGACAGCGTGATGCGGCCCGGCGGGGTGTGCCAGACCCCGCCGGGCCGCCCTACTTCCCCGATGGACCGGGGAGGAGCCGAGGGAAGTGGTGGACAGTGGGAGCCAACCACCGCAACCGTCGGCTACCGAAGCGGTGGTCGCGGCCAGTGGGAGCCGCGCCATCGCCGGTCTGTGCCGGTGCCTGTTACGACAGCGGCGGGTAGGCGTTGGCCATGAGCTCACGGAACTGGGCCGAGAACCACGAACCCGAGATCGGGGCGTTGGGCAGGGCGCCGGTCATGCTGTTGCCGTTGCGCTCGTTACCGGTGTACGTCGGGTCGCACATCCGGTCGAAGCCCTTGCCGTCGCTGTTCTCGATCAGCGAGGACGAACCGTCGGACTCACCCGGCGGCTTGATCCACACGTAGGCGTCGATGCCCGAGGCTGGCGCCGCCTTGGGCCGCTCGCCCAGACCCGCACCCGACTGGTTGCACCAGTTGCCGGCGTGGATACGCCGGTCGATACGACCACCGTTGACGTAGGCGTCCACCGACGTCGTCGGGCCAGCAGCCGTCGGACGCGACGAGCCACCCCAACCGTTACGGCTGGTGTCGATGATCATACCGATGCTCGACGGGAAGCCCTTGCTGATCAGCTGGGTGCGGAACGCCTGCGCGAAGGTCAGCTCGTCCACGTACTGGTTCCAGTCGATCCACTTCGCCTGGCGGACCGACGTGCCGTTCACCGTGTCGGTGATCTTCACGTACGGCTCGGTCAGCGCGGAGTAGTTCGCCGTGTTGGTGATGAAGCCGGCCACGTTGTTGACCGAACCCGACTTGACCGCGGTGGAGTACATGAGCTCCGCCGTCGGGCCCGAGTTGGAGTCCCAACCGATCCAGCCGTGGTGCGCCGCGTCGACGTAGTTGTAGACGTTGCTGTACGCACCCAGCTTGTTCAGCGCGTACGCGATGCCGTCCACGTAGGCACCGTTGGACTTCATCGTGGCGCAGGCCGCGAGGTTGGTGTTCGTCACCAGGTTCGGCAGCGAGTCGACC
>NZ_BAAALT010000081.1:0-23321 GCF_039528515.1 Luedemannella flava | reverse complement strand
GGGGTGCGGGGGCGCGGCTCGACGGCCACCACGCCCCGGGCGTCTGGGCGCTGGCGCCCACCGCGGCCGACCCGGCCGCGCTGGTGCCCGGGTGGCGCGGCGCGCCGGCCGACGGCGCGTTGATACCGCCCGGAGCAGAACAGCGGGTCGGGGACAAACACAAAAGGGACGAACGGGGACGCCGCGAGCGTGCGGGCGGGGGGATCGTGAGGCTCCGTCCGAGACTGCCGCTACGCTCGGGTCGGTTGCGGAGCCGGTCCGCGCGCGATGAAGGGTGATCCTGGTGACCGAGCGTACGCTTGTGCTGATCAAGCCGGATGCGGTCCGTCGCGGCCTGGTCGGCGAGCTGATCGGCCGATTCGAACGCAAGGGCCTCACCATCGACGCGCTGGAGCTGCGCACGATGGACGCCGAGCTGGCCGACACGCACTACGCCGAGCACGTCACCCGGGACTTCTACCCCCCGCTCAAGGCCTTCATGACCAGCGGCCCGCTCGTTTCCCTGATCCTGAGCGGCGACCAGGCCATCGAGGTGGTGCGCGGCCTCATCGGCGCGACCGACGGGCGTAAGGCGGCCGCCGGCACGGTCCGTGGCGACCTGTCGCTGTCCAACCGGGAGAACCTCGTGCACGCCTCCGACTCCCCGGACAGCGCCAAGCGCGAGATCGCGCTCTGGTTTCCCGCCCACTCGGTCTGAGGACAACATGAGCGCATCCGTGGACGTGCAGGCCCCGGAGAGCCTGGACGCGACGAACGAAGAGGCGCCGGCGACCCCGGTGCGGACGGGGCGTGCCCGCCGGCTGGCGTGGGACCTGTTCGCCGTCGTCGGCTACGTCGCGGCGGCCTTCGGCGTGACCGCCGGGCTGTGGCGCGACGTGCACGGCACGATGCTGGCCGCCCTCGGCGGGTCGGACAACGCCCTCTTCGAGTGGTTCCTGGCGCACGCCGCCCACTCGGTGACGGCGTGGGAGAACCCGCTCTTCGCGTACTCGATGAACACGCCCGACGGCGTGAACATGATGGCCAACACCTCGGTGCTCGGCCTGGGCATCCCGCTGACGCCCGTGACGCTGGCGTTCGGGCCGCTCGTCACCTTCAAGATCCTGCTGGTGTTCGCCATGGCGGGGACCGCCTGGGGCTGGTATTTCGTGCTGTCCCGGCACCTGGTGACCTCGCGGCTCGCGGCGCTGGTCGCCGGCGCGTTCTGCGGCTTCGCCCCCGGGATGATCTCCCAGTCGATCGGCAGCCACCTGCAGATCGCCACCCAGATCCTGGTGCCGTTCATCGTGTGGCGCGTGCTGCGCCTGCGCGAGGAGGGGCGCGCCGTGCGCAACGGCCTCATCCTCGGCCTGCTCATCACCTACCAGGTGTTCATCGGCGAGGAGATCCTGCTGCTCACCGCGCTCACGTGCGGCGTGGTCACGCTGACCTACATCGCGATGCGGCCGCGGGCCGCGCTCGCCGTGTGGCGGCCGTTCCTGGGCGGGCTGGGCGTGGCGGCGGGCGTGGCGTTCGCGCTGCTGGCCTACCCGCTGTGGTTCCAGTTCCTCGGCCCCATGAAATACCACGGGCTGCCGTTCGAGCCCGAGCGCTACTACGCCGACCTGGCCTCGTTCACGGCGTACGCGCGGGAGTCCTGGTTCGGCAGTGACGCCACCGCGAAGGGGCTCGCCGCGAACGTCACCGAGGAGAACACGTTCTACGGCTGGCCCATGGTCATCCTGGTGCCGCTGGCGGTGGCGTTCCTGTGGCGGCGCCGGCTCGCGGCCCGGCTCACCGGCGTAGCGATCGTGGTCTTCTTCATCCTGTCGCTGGGCAGCGAGGTCATCATCAACGGCCACGACAGCGGCCTGAACGGCCCGTGGGCCCTGCTCAAGCGCATCCCGCCGTTCGACCTGACCATGTCGACCCGACTGTCGCTCGTGCTCATCCCGCTCGTCGGCGTGGTGCTGGCCCTGCTCGGCGACCGCCTGTGGGGGCCGCGCCCGCTCGCGCCGGCCGTCGAACCGACCGAGGCGGAGCTCGCCGGCAAGCACGCCGCGCCCGTGCCGACCGCGGCCCCGGTCCGGACGCCGTGGCGCCCGTCGGACCTCGTCGTCCGGGTCGTGGGCACGCTGGCCGTCGTGGTCGCCGTCGCCCCGGCGGCGCCGACCGACCTGTCCATCATCAAGCCGCAACCGCTGCCCGCGTTCTTCACGTCGGGGACCTGGAAGGACTACCTGCCGGAGGGCACCACGGTCATGCCCGCCCCGGTGCCCTACAGCGGGGCGATGGACGGGGCCCGCTGGGTGGCCAACACGCGGATGGGCTTCGCGACCCCGGGTGGGTACTTCATCATCCCGACGCCCGACGGCGAGGGGGCCCAGTTCTCCTCCACGCCGCGGCCGCTGTCGATCCTGTTGCGGCAGGTCAACCGCAGCGGCAAGGTGCCGGCGATCACGGAGGCCGACCGGCGGTCGGCCATCGAGGACCTGCGGTACTGGAACGCCGGGCTGATCGTGCTGGCCCCGGAGCGCACCAACGCCGCGCCGCTGCAGGCCGCGCTGACCGAGCTGTTCGGCCCGCCGGAGCAGGTCCAGGACGTGGTGCTGTGGCGGACGGCGAAGCTGACCGGCGGCGCCTAACCCGTTGGGCGGCCGGGTGCCCGCTCGGGTAATCTGGCGGGCAACGGCATCGACCCGGCAATCACCGGTGAGCCTCCGGAAGAACAGGCGCCAGCCTCAGTAGAACCGGACGGGACCAGCCCGTCACAGCTGACGACAAGCGGGTCATCCCAGGATGACCAAGCGAGGTGGTACCGCGGGCGGGAAGCTCGTCCTCGCGTGCAGCACCTCGGTCGCCGACGGCGGCCGATGCCACGCAGGAGGAGAGCGAGCGGGCCATGGCCTACCCGAAGCACACGTCCGGCGCCGGCGTTCCGGCCAGCCCCGACCTGCCCCAGGTCGAGCGCGGAGTGCTCGACTACTGGGCGGGCGACAAGACGTTCGAGGCGAGCGTCGAGGCCCGGCCCGCCGGCGAGAACGGCTCCAACGAGTACGTCTTCTATGACGGCCCGCCGTTCGCCAACGGCATGCCGCACTACGGTCACCTGCTGACCGGCTACGCGAAGGACCTGATCCCGCGCTACCAGACGATGCGCGGGCGCCGGGTCGAGCGCCGCTTCGGCTGGGACTGCCACGGCCTGCCCGCCGAGGTCGAGGCCGAGAAGCAGCTCGGCATCTCCACCAAGGCCGAGATCCTCGACCTGGGTGTGGAGAAGTTCAACGACGCCTGCCGCTCGTCCGTGCTGCGCTACACCCAGGAGTGGGAGCGCTACGTCACCCGCCAGGCCCGCTGGGTCGACTTCGCCAACGACTACAAGACGCTCGACCTGCCCTACATGGAGAGCGTCATGTGGGCGTTCAGGACGCTGCACGAGAAGGGCCTCATCTACGAGGGCTTCCGCGTGCTGGCGTACTGCTGGCGGTGCGAGACCCCGCTGTCGAACACCGAGACTCGCATGGACGACGTCTACCGCGACCGGCAGGACCCCGCCCTGACGGTGAAGTTCCAGCTGGTGGGCTCGGACGAGAAGCTCGCGGTGTGGACCACCACGCCGTGGACGCTGCCGTCGAACCTCGCGGTCGCGGTCGGCCCGGACATCGAGTACACGCTGCTGGAGAGCCCGGAGGGCGAGCGCGTCTACGTCGGCGCGGCCCGCGTCGGCGCCTACGCCAAGGAGTTCGGCGACTGGACCCCGGTCGCCACGGTGCGTGGCGCCGAGCTGGTGGGCCGCCGCTACGAGCCGCTGTTCGACTTCCTCGTCGAGCAGGCGGGGCCCAACGCGTTCCAGGTGCTGTCCGGCGACTTCGTGAACACCGAGGACGGCACCGGGATCGTGCACATGGCGCCCGCCTTCGGTGAGGACGACCAGAACGCGTGCAACGCGGTCGGCATCCCGACCGTGGTGACCGTCGACGACCACACCAAGTTCACCGCGCTCGTCCCGGCGTACGAGGGGATGCAGGTCTTCGAGGCGAACAAGCCGGTGATCCGCGACCTCAAGGAGCGCGGCGTCGTGCTGCGCCACGAGTCGTACTCCCACTCGTACCCGCACTGCTGGCGCTGCGACACGCCGCTGGTCTACAAGGCGGTGTCGTCGTGGTTCGTGGCGGTCACCACGTTCCGCGACCGGATGGTGGAGCTCAACCAGCAGATCGACTGGACGCCGGGCCACGTCAAGGACGGCTCGTTCGGCAAGTGGCTGGCCAACGCCCGCGACTGGTCGATCAGCCGCAACCGGTTCTGGGGCTCGCCGATCCCGGTGTGGAAGTCCGATGACCCGAACTACCCGCGCGTGGACGTCTACGGATCGTTGGAGCAGCTCGAACAGGACTTCGGCGTCAAGGTCACCGACCTGCACCGGCCGTTCGTCGACAACCTGACCCGGCCCAACCCCGACGACCCGACCGGAAAGTCGACCATGCGCCGGGTGCCGGAGGTGCTCGACTGCTGGTTCGAGTCGGGTTCCATGCCGTTCGCGCAGGTGCACTACCCGTTCGAGAACGCCGACTGGTTCGAGCACCACTACCCGGGCGACTTCATCGTGGAGTACCAGCCCCAGGTGCGCGGCTGGTTCTACACGCTGCACGTGCTGGCCACGGCGCTGTTCGACCGGCCCGCGTTCCGCTCGTGCGTGGTGCACGGCATCGTGCTGGGCAACGACAGCCGCAAGATGTCCAAGAGCCTGCGCAACTACCCCGACGTGTACCAGATGTTCGACGTCTACGGCGCCGACGCCATGCGCTGGACGCTCATGTCCTCGCCGGTGCTGCGCGGCGGCGACGTGGTGGTCAGCGAGACGACCATCCGCGACTCGGTGCGCCAGGTGCTCCTGCCGCTGTGGAACGTCTGGTACTTCTTCTCGTTGTACGCCAACGCGGAGGGTTACACGGCGACGCGGCGAACGGACTCGACGCACCGGCTCGACCGCTATGTCCTGGCGAAGACCCGCGACGTCGTCGCCGACGTCACCGCGCAGCTGGACGCGTACGACATCACCGGGGCGTGCGGCACCGTGCGCACCTACCTCGACGCGCTCACCAACTGGTACGTGCGCCGTTCGCGGGACCGGTTCTGGGCCGGCGACGCCGAGGCGTTCGACACGCTCTACACGGTGCTGGAGACCCTGTGCCGGGTCGTCGCGCCGCTCGCGCCGATGGTGTCGGAGGAGATCTGGCGCGGCCTGACCGGTGGGCGGTCGGTGCACCTGACCGACTGGCCGGCGGCCGACGAGTTCCCCGCCGACGACTCCCTGGTTTCCACCATGGACCAGGTGCGGGAGGTGTGCTCGGCGGCGCTGTCGTTGCGCAAGGCGAAGGGCCTGCGGGTGCGGTTGCCCCTGCGTACCCTCACGGTCGCGACGCCGCACGCCACGGCGCTGCGCCCGCTCGCGGACCTCATCGCCGACGAGGTCAACGTGAAGTCCGTGGACTTCGCCGACGACGTGTCGACCTACTGCCAGCAGGTCCTCACCGTGGTCCCGCGTGCCCTCGGCCCGCGCCTCGGCGGCGCGGTGCAACAGGTCATCAAGGCGGTCAAGGCCGGGGAGTGGTCGCTCACCGACGCCGGCCCGCTCGCCGCCGGCGTCACCCTCGCAGAAGGGGAGTACGACCTGAAGCTCGTCGCCGCGGACCCCGAGCGCTCGGCCCCGTTGTCGGCGGGCGTGGTGGTGCTGGACACGGAGGTCACGCCGGAGCTTTCCGCCGAGGGCCTGGCGCGGGACGTCATCCGGGTCGTCCAGCAGGCCCGCCGGGCCGCCGACCTGGACGTCTCCGACCGGATCACGGTCGTCGTCGAGGGGCCGGCGGCGGTCGGCGCGGCCGTGGAGACCCACCGGGAGTTCGTCGCCGGCGAGGTGCTCGCGAACGCCGTCACGCTCGGCGAAGCCGGCGAGGGCGCCTTCGAGGGCGAGGCCGGCGACGGCGACACCGTCCGCGTGACGGTCGCCAAGGCGTGACACGTGAGGCGGGTGGCCCCGTGATACCGGGCCGCCCGCCCCACCGCTCGACGGTGTTGATCAGTCTGATGTGGATTCGTGGGCGGAAAGCGGCCCTATCAGTCCTTCGTGCGGCGGCGGCGGTGTCCCGCACGCCGCTCGTGTCGTGTCGTTCCGTGCGTTGTTCGCCCGCGAAGCGCGCGCGGATCCGCTTCGCGATGGCGGCCCGGGTCTCCAGGACGATCCGGCCGTCGGCCAGCACCCGCGCGATCAGCTCGTCGCCGACGCCGACGCCGGCCGCCTGCCGGACCGCGATCGGGATGACGAAGCGGCCCTTCTCGCCCACGGTGACCCCAACCGGGTTGGTGGCACCCGGCGGAAAGGGTGTCACCGGTCCGTGCGGAGAATCGCTGCTGGCGGCGTGTCGAGCGGGTCCGGCGCGATCTACTAAAGTGAGGGCGACGTCCTGGGGTAGTTGTAAGGAGTACGCGTGCCGCTGCTGTACACGGTCGGTATGTACACGGTGGCGCCCGCGATTCGGCTCGCGTGGCGGCCTACGGTCGAGGGCCTGGAGAACATCCCGGCCACCGGCGGCGCGATCCTGGCCGGCAACCACCTCTCCGTGGCCGACGAGGTCTTCATGGGCGCTGTCATCCGTCGGCACATCGCGTTCTGGGCCAAGTCGGAGTACTTCACGGGCACCGGGCTCACCGGGTGGTTCTTCCGCAACCTCATGGAGAGCCTGGGCGCCATCCGGGTCAACCGGGAGGGTGGCCGGGCGGCGCTGAACGCCTTCGAGGCGGCCGTGCCGGCGCTCAAGGGCGGCGACCTGGTCGGCGTCTACCCCGAGGGCACCCGCTCGCCGGACGGGCGGCTCTACCGGGGTCGCACGGGCATGGCGCGGCTGGCGCTCGAGGCCGGCGTTCCGGTCATCCCCGTCGGCACCACGGGCTCGGACAAGATCCAACCGGTCGGCCAGAAGTTCCCGAGCTTCGGGCCGGTCACGATCAGGTTCGGCAAGCCGATGCACTTCGACGGCCGGGACAACGACAGCTCGTCGCTGCGGGCCATCACCGACGAGATCATGGCCGAGATCCAGAAGCTCACCGGCCAGGAGTACGTGCCGAAGTACGCACCCAGGGTCGCCCGCTAGGCGCGCCGCCGTCGGGAGCGCGTACTCTCGATGGGTTGAATTGTGCGTGGAGGTTCGGGTTGTCCGTCGAGAGTTCTACCAGCGTGTGGCCTCAGCTGGAGCAGTTGCTGCCCCGGGTGAGCAAGCCCATCCAGTACGTGGGTGGGGAGCTCGGCGCGTCCGTGAAGGATTGGGCCGGCGCGACCGTGCGCTGGGTGCTCATGTACCCGGACGCCTACGAGGTGGGGCTGCCGAACCAGGGCGTCCAGATCCTCTACGAGGTGCTCAACGAGCAGCCCGACGTGCTGGCCGAGCGGACGTACGCGGTCTGGCCCGATCTTGAGGCGCTCATGCGCGAGCACGGCGTGCCGCAGTTCACGGTCGACGCCCACCGCCCCGTGCGCGACTTCGACGTGTTCGGCGTCTCGTTCTCCACCGAGCTGGGGTACACGAACCTGCTCACCGCCATCGACCTGGCCGGGATCCCCATGATCGCCGCCGACCGGGACGAGTCGCACCCCGTGATCGTCGCCGGCGGGCACGCGGCGTTCAACCCGGAGCCGATCGCCGACTTCATCGACGCCGCCGTGCTCGGCGACGGCGAGGAGGCGGTGCTGGAGATCACCGCGATCGTCCGGCGGTGGAAGGCCGAGGGCTCGCCCGGCGGGCGCACCGAGCTGCTGCTGCGCCTCGCGCGCACCGAGTCGGTGTACGTGCCGCGCTTCTACGACGTGGACTACCTGCCCGACGGGCGCATCCAGCGCGTCGTGCCGAACCGCCCGGACGTGCCGTTCCGGGTGCACAAGCGCACGACCATGGACCTCGACGCCTGGCCGTACCCGAAGAAGCCGCTGGTCCCGCTCGCGGAGACCGTGCACGAGCGGTACGCCGTGGAGATCTTCCGGGGTTGCACGCGCGGCTGCCGGTTCTGTCAGGCCGGCATGATCACGCGACCCGTGCGGGAGCGGTCGATCACCACGGTCGGGCAGATGGTCAAGGAGGGGCTGGAGTTCTCCGGCTTCCGCGAGGTGGGCCTGCTGTCGCTGTCCAGCGCCGACCACAGCGAGATCGGCGACATCTGCTCGGGCCTGGCGGACCAGTACGAGGGCTCGAACGTGTCCCTGTCGCTGCCGTCGACCCGGGTGGACGCGTTCAACATCGACCTGGCCCAGGAGCTGTCGCGCAACGGGCGGCGGACGGGCCTCACGTTCGCGCCGGAGGGCGGCTCGGAGCGCATCCGCAAGGTGATCAACAAGATGGTGACGGAGGAGGACCTCATCCGCACCGTCGTCACCGCGTACACCAACGGCTGGCGCAACGTGAAGCTGTACTTCATGTGCGGCCTGCCCACCGAGACCGACGAGGACGTGCTGCAGATCGCGCGCCTCGCCCACGAGGTGATCAAGGCGGGCCGCGCGGCGACCGGCTCGCGCGACATCCGGTGCACGGTGTCGATCGGCGGCTTCGTGCCGAAGCCGCACACGCCGTTCCAGTGGGCCTCGATGGCGTCGCCCGAGGTGATCGACAACCGGCTCAAGCAGCTCAAGTTCGCCATCAACTCGGACAAGTCGCTCGGCCGGGCGATCGGGTACCGGTACCACGACGGGCAGCCGTCGCTGATCGAGGGCCTGCTCTCGCGCGGCGACCGGCGCGTCGGGGCGGTCATCCGCCGTGTCTGGGAGTCCGGCGGCCGGTTCGACGGCTGGTCGGAGCACTTCTCGTACGACCGCTGGGTCACCGCCGCCGCCGAGACGCTGCCGGCGTTCGGGGTGGACCTCGACTGGTACACCGTCCGGGAGCGCGACGAGGCCGAGGTCCTCCCGTGGGACCACCTCGACTCGGGCCTGGACAAGGAATGGCTCTGGAAGGACTGGCAGGACGCCCTGACGGAGTACGAGCAGGACGACTGCCGCTGGACGCCGTGCTTCGACTGCGGCGTGTGCCCGAGCCAGGACACGCAGATCCAGATCGGGCCCACCGGCCGCAAGATGCTGCCGCTCACGCCCGTCGAGGGCCTGCGCACCCCCGCCTAACAGGAGTTCACCATCGGTAAGAAGAATCAGCCGGAGTCGAATCAGGCTCCGGTGGTGCAGCGCCTGCGCATCCGGTACGCCAAGCGTGGGCCCATGCGGTTCACGTCGCACCGGGACTTCGCGCGCGCGTTCGAGCGGGCGATCGAGCGCGCCAACGTGCCGATCGCGTACTCGCAGGGCTTCACCCCCCACCCCAAGATCTCGTACGCCAGCGCGGCGCCCACGGGCACGGCCAGCGAGGCGGAGTACCTGGAGATCGGCCTGCGCGCCTCGGTCGACCCGGACGAGCTGATCAAGGCGCTCGACGCGGCGCTGTCGCCCGGGCTCGACGTGCTCGACGCCGTGCCGGTGGTGGTGCCCGGTGGGCTCAGCGACCGGATCGAGGCGTCCGCCTGGCGGGTGGAACTGACCGGCGTGGCGCCCGACGAACTGGCGCGCGCCGTCACGGCGTTCCACGCCGCGCCCGAGGTGATCGTCGAGCGGCTCACCAAGCAGGGGATGCGGAGCTTCGACGTACGCGGCGCGGTCGTGTCGCTCGTGGCCGGTGTGACCAGTGGGACGGTTCCCGCCGGGGTCACCCGGACCTCCGGGGGCGGTGACGGTGTGTGTGCGATACTCGACCTTGTCGTACGGCAGGTCACCCCGTCCGTACGTCCCGATGACGTCCTCGCCGGCCTGCGTGTTGTGGCCGACCTGGTGCCACCGGTGCCGCCTCGCGCGACCCGGTTGGCGCAGGGTGGGCTGACCGCGCAGGGTGAGATCGTTGATCCGCTGGCGGCGGACCGCGAGCGTGGCGTCGACGGAGCGCCGTCAGCCTGACGGCGCAAGGCAGACTTCGGTGGCGCGCCCTGGCGCGCTTCCGCAAGCATGACGGCGGCTCCTGCGTGGCAGCGTGAATCGCGCCCGGGGGCAGCCAGAACTGGAGAGAACGTCCGGATGCTCGACAACGAGCCTGAGGTCAACGGGCCTGAGGCAGCGGAAAACCCGGTTCCGACCGAAGAGCCCGCCGCCCCGCCCGTGAAGCGGACCCGCACGCGGCGCGTCGCGAAGACGACCGCCGACACCCCTGTGGGCGATGGTCAGGAGGGCGCCTCCGACGGCGCCGCGGCCAGCGCTGAGGAGGCGGAGGCGCGGCCGGCGCGCCGTACCCGCCGCAAAGCGGTTGATGTTGACGAAGAGCGCGAAACCGGCGTGTCCGGGCAGGACGCCGACGCGGCGCCCGCGCGGCGGACCCGCCGGCGCGCCGTGACCCCCGTCGAGGAGCCCGCGCCGGCGCTCCCGCTCGATCTTGAGGGCGAGGAGGAGGAAGAGGCTCAGCCGGTCGTGGCCGAGGAGCCGCCCGCGCCCAAGCGCGGCGGCGCGCCCGCCATCTCCGTGCTGTTCATGGCGCCCGAGCCCGGCGCGGTCGCGCCGACGCTCGCCGCGCTGGCCGAGCGCGTCGAGGAGTCCGCCGAGTCCGCCGAGGCCGAGCCGGAGGCCACCGAGCGGCCCTCGCGCCGTCGGCGTCGCCGTGGCGATGCGGTGGCGCCTGTCGAGGCCGAGGTCGAGGCGGTCGCGCCCGTCGAAACGGAGGCCGACGAGGACGAGGACGAGGACGACGAGGCGGGCGGCCGCCGGCGGCGCCGTCGTGGCCGTCGTGGCCGCGGTCGCGGTCGCGGCCCCGCCGACGAGTTCGATGCCGCGGAGGGCGGCGACGAGCAGCCGGGCGACGAGGGCGAGGAGGCCGCGGAGGCCGGCGACGAGGGCGACGAGTCGCTGACCCGTCGCCGTCGCCGTCGCCGCCGTCGGGGCGCCGGCGCGGACGAGGCCAGCCCGGACGACCCGGAGCACGTGGTCGTCAAGATCCGCGAGCCGAAGCGGCGCGGCGGGGACGAGGTCCAGGGCGTGTCGGGCTCGACCCGCCTGGAGGCCAAGCGCCAGCGCCGCCGTGACGGGCGCGAGCAGCGCCGCACCCGGCCGCCGATCCTGTCCGAGTCGGAGTTCCTGGCCCGCCGGGAGGCGGTCGACCGGGTGATGGTCGTGCGCCACAAGGGCGACCGCACCCAGATCGCCGTGCTCGAGGACGGCATCCTCGTCGAGCACTACGTGACCCGCCAGTCGGCGTCGACCATGGTCGGCAACGTCTACCTCGGCAAGGTCCAGAACGTGCTGCCGAGCATGGAGGCCGCGTTCGTCGACGTGGGCCGCGGCCGCAACGCCGTGCTCTACGCCGGCGAGGTCAACTGGGACGCCACCGGCCTGGAGGGCCGGGCCCGCTCCATCGAGCAGGCGCTCAAGTCGGGCGACTCCGTGCTCGTGCAGGTCACCAAGGACCCGATCGGGCACAAGGGCGCGCGGCTCACCAGCCACGTCGCGCTGTCCGGCCGGCACCTGGTCTACGTGCCGCACGGCAACGCGTCCGGCATCTCCCGCAAGCTCTCCGACGTCGAGCGCCGCCGCCTGCGCGACGTCCTCAAGAGCCTCGTCCCGGACGGCGCCGGCGTGATCGTGCGTACGGCCGCCGAGGGTGCGACCGAGGACGACCTGGCCCGCGACGTGAAGCGGCTGCAGGCGCAGTGGGAGGACATCCAGGCCAAGTCGGGCGAGGGCGGCGCGCCCGCCCTGCTCTACTCGGAGCCCGACCTGGTCATCCGGGTCGTCCGGGACCTGTTCAACGAGGACTTCCGCGACCTGGTCATCCAGGGCTCCGCGGTGTACGACGAGGTCGAGGCGTACCTGCAGCACGTGTCGCCGGACCTGGTCGAGCGGGTGCGCCGGCACACCGGCGCGGGCGACGTGTTCGCCGAGTTCCGCATCGACGAGCAGATCCTCAAGGGCCTCGACCGCAAGGTCTACCTGCCGTCGGGCGGTCACCTCGTGTTCGACCGCACCGAGGCGATGACGGTGATCGACGTCAACACCGGCAAGTACACCGGCGCGGGCGGCAATCTGGAGGAGACGGTCACCCGCAACAACCTGGAGGCGGCCGAGGAGATCGTGCGCCAGCTGCGGCTGCGCGACCTGGGCGGCATCGTGGTGATCGACTTCATCGACATGGTGCTCGAGTCGAACCGGGAGCTGGTGCTGCGCCGGCTCACCGAGTGCCTCGGCCGCGACCGCACCAAGCACCAGGTCACCGAGATCACCTCGCTGGGCCTGGTGCAGATGACCCGCAAGCGCATCGGCCAGGGCCTGCTGGAGGCGTTCAGCGAGCCGTGCGAGCACTGCAAGGGCCGCGGCGTGATGATCCACACTGAGCCGGTGTCCGAGAAGCCGCGCGGCACCGTCGCCGACAAGGTGAAGGCCGTGGCGTCGTCCGGGGGCCGGGCGGGCGACGTCCTGGACGCCGACGTCGAGGTCGACGAGGACGCCGTGGCGCCCGTCGAGGCCAGTGGCGACGACCTGGACGAGGACTTCGCCGAGGAGCAGACCACCGCCGGCCGGCGCCGTACCCGCAGGGGCGGCGCCCGGCGGCGTACCCGGCCGTGAACGGTCTGTTTCGTGGATCACGGTTCACACACTGGGCGATAACTTTTGTGTAGCGATCGCCCGGAATACGTGAATATCTGGCAGATCCGGGTCCCGTCCGTTGCTTACGCTGCGTGCATCCGATCTGGAACAGCTCGAGGAGATTCACTGTGAAGAACCGCTTGATCGCCATCGCGATCATGGGTGGCGTCCTGCTGACCGGTGCCGCGTGCGACAAGGCCGGGGAGACCACGACCACCACCGTGGCGACGACGGCCGCCGCGCCGGCGACCAGTGCGCCTGCCAGCGCCTCGGCTGACGGATGTGCCAAGTCGGAGACGGCGCTCAAGGCGGCGGTGGTGAACTTCCTGGGCTCGCTGACCCTCGTGTCGGACCAGGACCCCGCGGCCGCCCAGGAGACGATCACCAAGGCCTTCACCAAGCTCAGCAGCGACCTGACGGCCGCCGGTGCCGCCTCGGGCGACCCGGTGATCCAGAAGGCCCTGCAGGACTTCGCCGCCGTGGTCACGGCCAAGCTGGCGACCGTCAAGACCGCCGCGGACGTCGAGAAGCTCGACTTCGAGAAGGACCCGGAGCTGTCCAAGGCGCTCGCCCAGCTCGAGACGCTCTGCCCGACCAAGTAATCGCGGCACCGGGGCCGGGTGGCGGTCTGCCACCCGGCCCCGGTGTTGTTCCCGCCCCGGGATGCCGACCATGGCGGACGCTTGCGGGGATGATCGGCGTTCGGGGTACGAAACCGCGCTGTGACGGGGTTCTTGCCTCGAAACAGCGATCTTCCGCGCGGGACAAGGTGTTTCCCGCCGCCCGGTCGCGATCTTGGGGCCGCGACGCCGGCGTGATGTTCGCCGCTCGACGCATCCGCGACAGTTTGGCCGAGGGCCGGGGCAAGTGTGCAGGTCCGATTACTTATTGAGGGTCATCGAACGCTATAACGATCTCGTTGCAATCGGCGAATTGTCGGACATCTGCTGATCGCCGGTTGTCTCCTACCCCTACGCTCCTTGGCGTCTGACCCGGAAGACATCGAGGAGACCTAACCGTGAAGAACCGCTTGATCGCCATTGCGATCATGGGTGGCGTCCTGCTGGCCGCCGCCGGCTGCGACAAGGCCGGCGACACGACCACCACGACCGCGCCCACCACCGCGGCCGCCGCCCCGACGTCCGCGGCTGCCGCCCCGACGGGCGGGGGCACCGCCTCCAAGGCGGACTGCGACAAGGCCCAGGCCGCCGTCGGCACCGCGATCACCGGGCTGCTGACCGCCTCGGCGGGCGCCACGGGCAAGGACCCGAAGGAGGTGGAGAAGGTCATCACGGCCGCCGCCACCAAGTTCGCTGCCGACCTGCAGGCGGCGTCCAACGGCATTGAGGACCCGGCCGTGAAGAAGGCGCTCACCGACTGGGTGAACGTCGTCGCCAAGAAGGCCGCGCAGATCAAGACCATCGAGGACGTGGAGAAGCTCCAGGCCCTCGACTCGGACCCCGACGTCAAGGCCGCCAACGACGCGATGACCAAGCTCTGCGGCGCCTGACACGCGTCGAACCGACGCCCGACGGGTAGGAACCCGTCAGTACGCGGGCCCGCCCAGGGGCGGGCCCGCGCTTTTCCCCCCGATCACACGGAGGAGTACGACGTGACGAAGCGACTGCTCTTTGCCGCCGCGCTGACCGCGGCGCTGCTCGGCACCGCCGCCTGCAACGACTCCGGAAACACCACGACGACGACGGCCACCAGCGCCCCCGTCGCCACGTCCGCGCCCGCGTCCGCGTCCGCTAGTTCCGGCGACCACGCGGCGGCGTGCGCGCAGATCAAGGGCTCGATGGACAAGGCGGCCACCGAGTTCCTGGCCGCCGTCATGGCGGCCGGCGGCGGCGACGACCCGGCGGCGGCCAACAAGGCGGCACAGGCCGCCTTGAAGGCGTACGCCACGGCGGCCGAGTCGGCCAGCACCGCGGCTGCGGCTGACCCGGAGGTCAAGGCGGCCCTGGACAACCTGCAGAGCGTGATGTTCGCCAAGTCGTCCGAGTTGGCCAGCGTCAAGGACTCCGCCGGGCTGGAGAAGGCCCTCAACGACCCGGCCCTGAACAAGGCCGTGGCCGACCTGCAGAAGCTCTGCCCGTGAGCTAGCGCGCAGCGGGTGACGGGGCGGGCCAGCGCTGGCCCGCCCCGTCTTCGCACCCCGGTTTGGGTGTGCGGCCGCGATGGCGTATTCTTGCCGGTGGCGCACCTCGTGCGTCAGGCTGCCGCGTGTGCGGGCGTTTCCCGTCCCGGCGGCCGAGACCGACCTCCAGCAGACCTGCTGAGTCATCACTTTTAACGACAGGGAGTCCGCGTCCCATGTACGCGATCGTCAAGACCGGCGGCAAGCAGTACAAGGTTGCCGAGGGCGACGTCATCGAGGTGGAGAAGCTCGCTGGCGCGCCCGGTGACACGCTGTCGCTGACCGCGGTCCTGCTCGTCGACGGTGACAACCTGGTGACCGACGCGGCGAAGCTGGCCAAGGTGGCTGTCTCCGGCGAGGTGGTGGCCCACACCAAGGGCCCCAAGATCCGGATCCACAAGTTCAAGAACAAGACCGGCTACCACAAGCGCCAGGGGCACCGTCAGCCGCTGACGCAGGTCAAGGTCACCGGCATCTCGAGCGGGAAGTAGGCGCCGACATGGCACACAAAAAGGGTGCGTCCAGCTCCCGCAACGGCCGCGACTCCGCCGCCCAGCGGCTGGGCGTGAAGCGCTTCGGTGGCCAGGTCGTCAACGCCGGCGAGATCATCGTCCGCCAGCGTGGCACCAAGTTCCACCCGGGTGACCTCGTCGGCCGTGGCGGCGACGACACGCTCTTCGCCCTCGCCGACGGTGCCGTGCAGTTCGGCACCAAGCGTGGCCGCAAGACGGTCAGCATCGTGCCGGCCCAGGTCTGACCTGGAGCCACACACACACGCCGAACAACGGCGGGTCGGGGCGCTACCCGGCCCGCCGTTTTCGTGTTGAGCGCCCGATCGGGCCTGAAAGGATGTCGACGTGACCAGCTTCGTGGACCGGGTCGTCCTGCACGTGCAGGCGGGCAACGGGGGGCACGGCTGCGTCTCCATCCTCCGGGAGAAGTTCAAGCCGCTCGGCGGCCCCGACGGCGGTGACGGCGGCCACGGCGGGAGTGTGCTGCTCACCGTCGATCCCGGCGTACACACGCTTCTTGATTTTCACTTCAAGCCCCACGTGCGCGCTGAGAACGGCACGGGCGGCGCCGGCAAGAACCGTGACGGCGGCAAGGGCGCCGACCTGGTGCTGCACGTGCCGAACGGGACGGTCGTGCAGACCGCGTCCGGCGAGGTCCTCGCCGACCTGGTCGGCAACGGGACCACGTTCGAGGTCGCGCGCGGCGGCCGGGGCGGGCGCGGCAACGCCGGGCTGGCCAACACCCGCCGGCGCGCTCCCGGCTTCGCCGAGCTGGGCGAGCCGGGCGAGCAGGTCGAGGTCGTCCTCGAGCTCAAGAGCGTGGCCGACGTCGGCCTGGTGGGCTACCCGTCGGCCGGCAAGTCCTCGCTCATCGCGGCCATCTCGGCCGCCCGGCCGAAGATCGCCGACTACCCGTTCACGACGCTGGTGCCCAACCTCGGCGTCGTGCGCGCGGGCAACGACACGTTCGTCGTGGCCGACGTGCCGGGCCTCATCCCCGGCGCGGCCACCGGCAAGGGCCTGGGCCTGCAGTTCCTGCGGCACATCGAGCGCTGCGCGGTGCTCGTCCACGTGGTCGACTGCGCGACCCTGGAGACCGAGCGCAACCCGGTCGAGGACATCGACGTGCTGGAGGCCGAGCTCGCCGCCTACGGCGGCCTGGAGGACCGGCCGCGGGTCATCGTCCTCAACAAGATGGACGTGCCCGACGCGCGCGACCTCGCCGACATCACGCGCGCCGACCTCGCCGAGCGCGGCTGGCCCATCTACGAGGTCAGCGCCGCCACCCACGAGGGCCTCAAGGAGCTGGTGTACGGCCTGGCCGAGATCGTGGGCCGGGAGCGCGCCGCGGCGCCCGAGGTCGAGGCGACCCGCATCGTGATCCGGCCGCGCGCCGTCGACGACGCCGGCTTCACCATCACCGAGGACCCGGACGGCACCTTCGTCGTGCACGGCGACAAGCTGCGCCGCTGGGTGCTGCAGACCAACTTCGACAACGAGGAGGCGGTCGGGTACCTGGCCGACCGGCTCGCCCGCATCGGCGTCGAGGACGCGCTCGCCAAGGCCGGCGCGGAGCCGGGCTCCCCGGTGCGCATCGGCGACCGGGAGTTCGACTGGGAGCCCACGCTCTACGCCGGCGAGGAGTACACGCCGGGCCAGCGGGGCACCGACTGGCGCCTGGAGGAGAAGTCGCACCGCCAGTCGGCGGCGCAGCGGCTCGCCGCCCGCAAGGCGCGCCGGCGCCCCTACGAGAGCGTCGAGGCCGAACAGGCCGCGGCCGGGCAGGCCGCGACCGAGGCGGGCCCCCGGCCGCAGGTGGAGGAACCCGAGGACGAGGACTGGGGCTAGCCCCACCCTGAGGCCGCGAGCAGCGGCTCGTCGGTTGATTCCCTGACCGGTAATCAGGGCCGGGAGCAGGGCGTTCCCCGGATCCGTGACGGCGGGCGCGGGCGTTCCATCGAGGAATGACCCCGCGTACCTGTGCCGTCGCCTCGTTGCTGAGCCTGCTCGTCGCCGTGGTCGCGACCGTCTTCGGCCACATCGGACTCGGGCCGGGCTACGACCCGCTGACGCTGACCGTGAGCGACTACGCGCTGTCCGACCGGGGCGCCGCGATCGAGGCCGCGATGGTGGCCCTCGCGCTCGGTGCGCCGGCCCTGCCCGCCGGGCTCGTGGCGGCCGGGGCGCGGGTGCGCGTGCTGCCGGTCGTACTCGTCGGGGTGTGGTCCGTGGGTCTGGTCATCGCCGCGCTCGTGCCCACGGACCCGGTCACCGCGACCAGCATGTCGACGGCCGCCTACGTGCACCGGTACGCGTCGGTCTCCGCGTTCGTCGTGCTGCCGGTCGCCGTATGCCTGCTGGCGCGGCTGGGCCTGTCCGCGCGGACGCGTCACGCGGTGACCCGGCTCGGCGTGGTCTGCATCGTGGGCCTGGGTGTGTTCTGGTACGTCTCGTTTCCCGGCGACCGGGTCCTGATGGGCCTGGTCGAGCGGGTCCTCATCGGCGTGGAGCTGCTGATGCTCGCGGTGCTCTCGGTCGGGCTGCTGCGGGCCGGGCCGCTATCCTCCGGACGTGATCGATTCAGTGACCGTGGCGCCCTGCCCGCCGGACGACCCCGCGCTGGCGGCGCTCGTGGCGGAGCAGCAGCGGGAGATCATCGAGGCGGAGGGCCCGGGCGCGGTGGTGTTCGCCCTGCACGACGGGATCGCGTTCGTCCTCGCCCGGGTCGGCGGTCAACCGGTGGGCTGCGGCGCGCTGCAACCCCTCGGCGACGGGTACGGCGAGGTGAAGCGCATGTACACCGCGCCCGCGTGGCGCGGGCGCGGCCTGGCGCGGCAGGTGCTGGCCGCGTTGGAGCGGCAGGCGGGCGCGGCGGGTTGGCACACGCTGCGCCTGGAGACGGGGCGTGACATGCCGGCCGCCGTGGCCCTCTACACCGCCGCGGGCTTCCGCGAGATCCCCAACTTCGGCCAGTACGTGGGTTATCCGGCCAGCCTGTGCATGGAGAAGTCGATCATCTCCGCAGGTGTCTGATCGTGGGCAGCAGTTGCCGGGTCACCTCGCGGCAGATCCGGTCGCCGTAGCGCAGGCCGCGCGGGCCGGGGTAGTTGAGGAGCACGGCGAGCGACCAGCCGTCCGTCACCGCCATGCAGTTGACCTGCCACCGGTCGCCCGTGTGCAGGTACCAGCCGTTCTTCACAGCCACCGTGGCGCGGTCGGCCTCCGGCAGCGCGTGCGCGATGCCGAAATCGCCCTCGCCGCGCACGTGGCGCATCTCGTTCAGCAGCCAGTCGGTCCACGTGGGACCGGCGGCGGTGCCGTCGGCGATGCAGTCGGCCAGCCGCGCGAGGTCGCGGGCGGAGACGTAGGTCTGGCTCCACATGTCGGTGAAGGGGGCGGCGTCGGGAAGCCCGCAGACCCGGGCGAGGCGCGCGATCGTCTGTTCCTCGCCGCCGGCGCTCCAGATCCGGTCGGCCATCGGGTCGCTGCTGTCGCGGATCATCGAGCGGATCTGGTCCAGCCGGTACCGCGCGGGCTTCCCGCCGGCGGCGCTCGCGCGGCGCAGGAAGTCGGCGGCGAGCCCGGCCTTGATGGTCGACTCCGAGAAGCGGGTCAGGTCCCGGTTGGCGGAGCCGTACTCCTTGTCGGCGAGGCGGTCGACGAACGCCCACGAGAACCAGCCGTCGACGTCGACGGAGACCTTGACCTTCGGCTTGACCGGCGGGGGAGGGCTGGGGCTCGGGGTGGCGATCAGGGGCGCGGCGCTGGGGTTCGGTTCCGCGGTGGGAGCGGGGCCCGGGTCGGCCCGGGCCGGGTCCCGGTCGGGCGCGCCGTCGAGCACGGTGAGGCCGATCGTGGCCAGCACCGCGAGCGCGGCGCCGGCGGCCAGGGTGATCCGGGCCGGGGCGCGGCGGGGCGGCCATCGGGTCCAGCGCATCGGGGGCGCACCTCGTGGGGTGGGGTCGAACACGCGCAGGTTAGCGCCGCTCCGTTACGCCCCGCGACCCTCTCCCGCTGGTTGGCGGGTTGCGCCGGTCGACCGTGATCGATACGCCAGGGTTGTGGCGGCGGTGTCCCGCGAATCCGGGACACCGCCGCCGGGTGCTCTTCAGGGAATGCCGATCGCGTCCTTCGCCCGCGCGACGGTGCGGGCCGCGCGCTCCCGGGCCCGGGCCGCTCCGGCGCGGCGGACGTGGTCGAGGTGGCCGCGGTCGGCGATGAGCGCGTCGTAGCGGGCCCGCAGCGGCCGCAGCGCCTCCACCACGGCCTCGGTGACCTCGTCCTTGAGGTGCCGGTACGAGCCCAGGCCGGCGGCCAGGCCGGCGGGCGTCGAGCCGGGCCGCAGCGCCGCCAGGATCTCCAGCAGGTTGGCCGCGCCGGGCCGGCGGTCGGGGTCGTAGGCGACGTCCGGCGCGGGGTCCGTGACCGCCCGGGCGATCTTCCGTGCGATCGTGTCGGGCGGGTCGAGCAGGAAGATCACGCCCCCGTCGTGCGTCGCGGTCTTGCCCATCTTCGAGATCGGGTCGGCCAGGTCCATGACCCGGGCCGCCACGGACGGCGTCACGCCGCGGGGCACCACGAAGGTGTGCCCGTATCGGGTGTTGAACCGGTTGGCCACGTCGCGCGCGAGCTCCAGGTGCTGGGTCTGGTCCTCGC
The DNA here is from genome assembly GCF_039528515.1 of Luedemannella flava. Classification (NCBI taxonomy): domain Bacteria; kingdom Bacillati; phylum Actinomycetota; class Actinomycetes; order Micromonosporales; family Micromonosporaceae; genus Luedemannella; species Luedemannella flava. Next base: position 3,382 of record NZ_BAAALT010000081.1, on the reverse strand, counting down.
CGACGGGCACCTCGTCGGCGTCGTGGAGCAGGATGTCGGCCGCCATGAGCACCGGATAGGTCAGCAGCGACAGGCGGACCGCGGCGTTTCCGCGGGATTTCTCCTTGAACTGGATCATGCGGGCCGCCTCGCCGTACCCCGTCGCGCATTCCAGCAGGTAGTGCAGCTCGGCGTGCTCGGGCACGTCCGACTGGAGGTAACAGAGGGTGCGGTTGGTGTCGACACCGGCGGCGAGCAGGGTGGCCAGCATCCGGGTGGTGTGGTCGCGCAGCCGGGCCGGATCGTGCTGGACCGTGAGCGCGTGCAGGTTGACGATCATGACGATCGGCTCGTGGTCGCGCTGCGACTCGATCATCGGTCGCACCGCGCCGAGATAGTTGCCCAGCTGCAGGCGTCCGGTCGGTTTGAAGCCCGACAGCCGCCGGGCCGTGGGTGGCCGGGCCCCGGGAGGCGGCGCGAGCCGGTCGGGACTGACGCTTGTGATCATGTGAGTACTCCGTTTCGGCGGTGGCCGCCCGGCCGGGCCGCCGTCGGAGAACGCGAAAACGGCCGCCCGGTGGGGGCGGCCGCGTGGTCGGTGAGGCTACGCGAGAGGGGATGGCCGCCCGGTCGGGGGCCACCAGCTCGTGGTGCGCAGCGTCGTCGGCATGGTCCCACGGTAACAGCCGCGGCGCGGTTCCGCGGAGATCGTTTGGCCCCTCCCGCGCGGAAATCGCTCCCGTGCTGGCCCCTCCCAGCCGGGCGCCACGCTGGTTGGCTGGTCGTCAACGCGATCCCCGGAACGGAGAGGCGACCCATGGCCGACGACGCGGTGCGACACGACTTCTCGCTGCGGCTGGCGCACACCCTGACATCCATCGACCTGGCGGCGGTGCTCGGCGACGACATGGTCGCGCAACGCGACCCGGAGACGCCCGGCTCGCGGATCTGGGTGCGGCGCGTCGCGCCCAGCACCCTCGACGCCATGCTGGCCGCGATCCGCGACCTCGACCTCGCGGGGGCGCCGCCGGTCGGCGCGGTCGACGAGGACCTCGTGACGGTCGACGACATCGCGGCGCGGCTCGGCCGCTCGCGCACCGCCGTGCGGCTGTGGGCGACGGTCTCGCCGGGCCGGGGTCGCTTCCCGGCGCCCGCGGCGGCCGGCCCGCCGGCGACCTACCGGTGGGCCGAGGTGGCCGAGTGGCTCCGGGTGTGGCTGGGGCTGACCGTGCCCGGCCACGAGCCCGTCGTGACCGCGGTCGACCTGGCCCTGCGGCTGCGGGCGCTGGCGCCGCGCCTGCCCCGGATCGGCGTCATCCGCGATCTCGTTCCGCGCGGCAGGGAATAGCGATGATCCGCACCTGGCGCAACGGTGGCGCGCGTCGCCGTCCGACACCGTAGGCTCACGTAATGGCGAGCCTGACCCAGGACGAGGCGGCCGCGCGAGCCCACCTGCTCCGCGTCCGGTCGTACAACATTGATCTTGACTTGGTCGACGCGGAGCGCAGCGAGACGTTCACGTCGACCACGACGGTGCAGTTCACCTGCACAGCGCCCGGGCAGGGCACCTTCATCGAGATCAAACCGGCTGAGCTGCACACGGTGATGCTCAACGGGGCGGTGATCGACCCGGCGTCCCTCAAGGACAACCGACTGCCCCTGCCCAGCCTCGAGGCCGACAACACGCTCGTCGTGCGGGCCACGATGACCTACTCGCGCACCGGCGAGGGCCTGCACCGGTTCACCGACCCGGCCGACGGCCAGGTCTACCTGGGGGCGCAGTCCGCGCTGGAGGAGGCGCAGCGCATCTTCGCGTGCTTCGACCAGCCCGACCTCAAGGCGTCGCTCGCGTTCACCGTCACCGCGCCCGTCGGCTGGGTCGTCGCCGCGAACGGCGCGGGCCGCGAGACCGGCCCCGGCCAGTGGGAGTTCACCCCGACCCGGCCCCTCCCGACATACCTGGCCTGTCTGATCGCCGGGCCCTACCACGTGCGCACCGACAAGCACGACGGCATCCCGCTCGGGCTCTACTGCCGCCGGTCGCTCGCCGAGCACCTCGACAAGGACGCCGAGGAGCTGTTCGACATCACCAGGCGCTGCCTCGACCGCTTCCACGAGCTCTTCGGCATCCGGTACCCGTTCGGCAAGTACGACCAGGCGTTCGTGCCCGAGTTCAACTGGGGTGCCATGGAGAACGCGGGGCTGGTGACCTTCCGCGACGAGTACGTCTTCCGGGCCGCGGTCACCGACACCGAGCGCGAGCAGCGCGCCATGATCATCGCGCACGAGATGGCCCACATGTGGTTCGGCGACCTCGTCACCATGCGCTGGTGGGACGACCTGTGGCTCAACGAGTCCTTCGCGGAGTACCTGGGCTACCGCGTGACCTCCGAGGCCACGCAGTACACGTCGACGTGGGTCAACTTCGCCCTCGGCCGCAAGGCCTGGGGCTACCGCACCGACCAGCGTTCCTCGACGCACCCCATCGCGCCGGACCGCGTCGAGGACACCGAGCACGCGCTGATGAACTTCGACGGCATCTCGTACGCCAAGGGCGCCTCCGTGCTGCGGCAGCTCGTCGCCTGGCTCGGTGACGACGCCTTCTTCGAGGGGCTGCGCGAGCACTTCCAGACCCACGCGTACGGCAACGCGACCCTCGCCGACCTGCTCGCCGCACTTTCCGCGAGCAGCGGCCGCGACCTCGACGAATGGGCGCGGGTGTGGCTGCGCGAAGCCCAGGTCAACACGCTGCGGCCGGTCGTGGAGCTGGCCCCCGACGGCACCTACGCCTCCGTCGCGGTGGCCCAGACCGCCCCCGACAGCCACCCCACGCTGCGCCCCCACCGCATCGGCGTCGGGGTGTACGCGGTAGCGGTCGACGCGGACGACCCCGACGCGGTGCACCCGTCGGGCGCCGTGATCCTGCGTGAGCGGCACGAGGTCGACCTCGACCCGTCGACTGACGGCGGCCGCACGCCCGTCCCGTCGCTGACCGGCGTCGACCCTGGTGACCTGCTGCTGCTCAACGACGGCGATCTGACCTTCGCCAAGATTCGGTTCGACGAGGCGGGCACCGCGGCGTTGCCCCGCGTCCTCCCGTCGCTGGTCGACCCGCTCGCCCGGGCGCTCGCCTGGGGCGCGGCCACCGACGCGGTGCGCGACGCCGACCTGCGCCCCGCCGACTTCGTGACGCTCGCGGCCGCCGGCCTGCGCAACGAGACCGACGTGACGATCTTCCGGGACGTCGTGGCGTTCGCCGCCGGCGACGTGGCCCGTCGCTACGTCACGCCGCAGGCCCGGCCCGCGGCGTTGGCCGCCATCGCCGCCGCCTGTCACGCGGCCCTCGATGACGCCGCGCCCGGCGGCGGCATGCAGCTCGCGGCCGCGCGCGGGCTGGTGGCCG
>NZ_BAAALT010000080.1:0-15157 GCF_039528515.1 Luedemannella flava | reverse complement strand
CGGACGCGGGGCGGGCGGGCGCTGCGCGGGCTGGCGCGGGGCGGGCGGGCGCTGCGGCGTCACCACGGCGGTCTGCCCCCGCGCGAACGCCGGGTCGACCTTGGGCAGCGGAACCGTCTCCGCGTTCCCGGACGGCGGGGTCACCGCGAGGAGCTCGGTCGCGGGCACGATGCCGGCGGCGGCGATCACCTCGGGCGGCTCGACGAAGGCCGCCGGACGGTCGGTCGCCGCGCTCTCCGCGCCGGGACCGGACAACAGCCGGTCGACGAGCTGACGCGCGGTGGGACGCTTCGCCGGGTCCTTGGCCAGGGCCTGCTCGACCAGCTCGCGCAGCGGGCCGGTGAGCCCGTCGAGGTCGGGCTCGCCGCTCACGATCTTCATGGCGACGGCGGCGGGCACGTCGTTCCCGAACGGGGTACGCCCGGTCGCGGCGAACGCGACGACCGCACCCCAGGCGAAGATGTCGGCCGCCGGCGTGAGCGGCTTGTTGCCGGGCTCCAGCCGCTCCGGTGCCATGTATCCGACAGTGCCCATCATCTGGTCGGTGCGCGTCTGCGGGTCGTGGCCGACGACCGCGCGGGCGATGCCGAAGTCGATGACCTTCGGGCTGCCGGGGGCGAGCAGCACGTTGCTGGGCTTGAGGTCGCGGTGGATGACGCCCGCGCCGTGGATCGCGGTGAGCGCCACGGCCATGCCGACGGCGAGTCCGTGCTGGTTGGCGGGGCTGAGCGGGCCGCGCTCCTGCACGACGTTGGTCAGGGTCGGCCCGTCCACGTACTCGACGACCAGGTACGGCGGGTCGTGGGCGGTGTCGGCGTCGAGCACCTCGGCGGTGCAGAACGGCGGCACCTGCCGGGCCCGGTCGACCTCCTTCTGGAAGCGCAGCCGGAAGTCGTCATCGTCGGCGATCTCGGGACGGATGACCTTCAGCGCGACGCGCTGGCTGTCGGTGTTCTCGGCCAGGAAGACGGTGCCCATGCCGCCCTCGCCGAGGCGGCCCACGATCCGGTAGGCGCCGAGCTGCTCGGGGTCACCACGGCGCAACGGCCGCACCCTCGGCGCATCACCCACGGACATCGTGCCCACCCTCGATCCTGATTCCCCGGTCGCGACGACGCATATTCTGCGGTACGCCGTCACATAGTGTGGGGCACCCGGGCACCGTCCCGAATCGTCCGGTGATGCCGCGTCACCAGACTGGCTGTGGGATGCGACACCGACGCCGCCACGGGGCGTCAGGGTGATCGAAGATGGCGGGACGGTCGATTCCGTCCCCGCGGGTCCGGCGCGGGGTGCGCGACGTCGAGGCGGCCGCGTTCAACCGCCTCGACGTGCGCTCCCACTTCCTGTTGTGCCTGTGGACCGCCGTCAGCTGACGGCGCAGGCGACCCCGTTGAGGCTGAACGCGGCGGGCCGCGCGTTGGTGCCGGAGTAGGTGCCCTGGAACCCGAACGTCGTACTCCCGCCGGGCGCGATGGTGGCGTTCCAGGCCGCGTTGCGCGCCGTCACCGCCGTGCCCGACTGGGTTATCACGCTGCTCCAGTACCCGGTGACCTGCTGGTTGCCGGGCCAGGTCCAGGTGAGCGTCCAGCCGTTGACCGTCGCGGTGCCCCGGTTGGTGAGCGTCACGTTGATCGTGAACCCGGTCGACCAGGAGTTCGGCTCCCACTTGACCGCGCACGTCGCGGGCGCGGGTGTGGTGGGCACGACCGAGGTCGGCGGGGCCGACGTCGGCGGGCGCGAGGTCGGCGGGCGCGAGGTCGGCGGGCCGGAGCACGACGACGGCGGCGGGCAGGCCGGCGGGGTGCCGAACGTGACGACGTTCGACCGCGCCGACACGTTGCCGGCCGCGTCGCGCGCGTACACCCAGTACGAGTGCTGGTCGGCCGGGTACGAGATGGTGATGGTCAGCGTCGTGGCCGGCGCGGTCACCGTGCGCCGCAGGACGTAGTCGCTCGTCTGTTCGTCCACGTAGTACGCGGTGACGCCGACGTTGTCGGTGGACGCGACCCAGTTGAGCGTCAGGGTCGTGCCACTCAGCGAGTACGTCAGGTTGGTCGGCGTCGTCGGCGCGGACGTGTCCGGACCGGTCGGCGTCGGCGACGTCGGGCACGGCAGCGGCGGCGTGCAGATCGTCGGCCGCGTCGTGGTCGGCGGGGCCGAGGTCGGCGGCGGCGCGGTCGTGGGCGTCACGCCGACGGGCGGGAAGCGCAGGATCCGGTCGTCGGACGACGCCGGGGTGCCGCGCCCGTCGCGGTTGCTGGTGGCCACCCACAGGTACCCGTCGGGGCCGAGCGCCACGGTGCGCAGCCGCCCGTACGTGCCGGTGAGCTGCGCGACCGGCGTGCCGGCCGTGGTGCCGTTGAGCGGCACCTGCCACAGCCGCGTGCCGCGCAGCGCGGCCGCGAACAGCGTGCTGCCCACGATCGCGGCGCCGCTCGGCGACGCCTGCGCGGTGGTCCAGGTGACGATCGGGTTGCGGTACTGCGTGTTGGTGCCGGTGCCCTCGACAACCGGCCAGCCGTAGTTGCCGCCCGGCACGATGTAGTTGACCTCGTCCCAGGTGTTCTGACCGAACTCGGTCGCGAACAGCCGCCCGGCCGAGTCCCACGCGAGACCCTGCACGTTGCGGTGCCCCAGGCTGTAGACGAGCGACCCGGAGAACGGGTTGTCCGCGGGGGCGGTGCCGTCTGGCCGCATCCGCAGGATCTTGCCGTTGCGGCTCGCCTGGTTCTGCGCGTTGGAGGTGGTCCCGGCGTCGCCGACGCCGGCGTAGAGCATCCCGTCGGGCCCGAACGCGATCCGCCCGCCGTTGTGGATGCTGGCCTTGGCCAGGCCGGTCACGATCGGGGTCTGGGTGCCGGGTGAATCAAGGCGGAAGCGGACGATCCGGTTGTCCGACGCCGCCGTGTAGTAGGCGTACACCAGGTTGTCTGAGGCGAAGGTGGGCGAGACGGCGAGGCCGAGCAGGCCGCCCTCGCCTCCCGGCACGACGCCGGAGAGCGTGGCCACGGCCGTGGGCGTCGTGCCCGGCCGCACCCGCATGATCCGCCCGCTGTCGCGCTCGGAGGCGAGCGCCGACCCGTCGGGCAGGAAGGCCAGGCCCCAGGGCACGGCGAGATTGCTCGCCACCACCTCGGGCCGGGTGAAGTCGAAGTCGCCGACCGCCGCGTTCGCGGAGGGGATCACGAGGGTGACGCCGACGGCCGCGGTGCCCACGGCCACGGCGGAGAGAAGGAGAGATAGTCGGGTACGTGCCATGACAGCTCCTCGGCGTGAGAGGGACGGCCCATTACCGGAAAAGAGCGATGACTGTCAATCTAACACGCGGCACCCCGACACACCTGCGCCGGGAACCGGTTCACAGACGACGTGCTTCAGGTTCGGCGGCGGCGCAGGGCGCGGATCGCGAACACGATGCCGGGCGCCGCGAGGACCGCGGAGATGACCATCACGACGATCTCCCACACCGGGGTAGTTCGGCCGCGAACGCTTGCATGCGCTCCAGCGAGCCGCCCCACTTGGGGCACATCTGCTACAGCAGTTGCGCCTGCGCGGCGAGGTTGTCCGGGTCGACCTTGGCGGCCTGGTCGTAGCGGCGACGCGCCTCGTTCCGGCCGAGCTGCAGCCCGCGCGGCGTCGCGCAGCCCGACGAGGGCCGGGTAGGGCGCCAGCTCGTCGAAAACCAACTGCTCGCGGGGCACATCCGCAGGGCGCGGCGCAGACATGGCGGAGACACCCTCCCGGAGTACGGGGGACCTGTCGCTTCACGCGCGCGGACCGCCCGGGCGGTGCCCGCCGCGACGGTGCGCGGCGGCCACCCCCGTTACCCCGCCCGGGCCTGACTGATCAGCTGTTGAGCATCTCGTAGGCCGAGTCGGGGGCCTCCTGGGCGTCGCCGGCGGCGGGCGCCGACACCGGCTTGGCGGTGCCGTAGTCGGCGTACTTCTCGGTGTAGGTGTAGGCCTTGTTCTTGCCGGCCTTGGGCACCTTGACGGTCAGCGTGGCCAGGTGGCCGTCGGCGCCGATGGTGGCGGTGAACGGGACGGCCTTGGCCGCGTCACCGAGGTCCTTCAGGACCTCCTCGTCGACGATCGTCGCGTCCGGCGCGGCGGTGAGGTCGAGCGTGCCGCTGTAGTCGCCCTCGCCGGCCTTCTCCGCCGACACGATGGCCTTGAGCACCGACGACGTGCTGAGCGGGTCCGGGTCGAAGATGTACTCGCCGTCCGTGTCGGTCACCTTCGACTTGTCCAGGTGCATCCACTTCTTGGGGTACTTCGGCAGGCCGGTGAGCCCGTCCGTGTTCTCGAACGTGATCTTCACCCAGGCGTCGGCGTCCACGACGAGGAACTTCATGTCCATGGTGAAGCCGAGCTCCGCGTCGGTGTACGCGAAGGAGAGATCGTTGCCCTTCGACGCCGGGTCCACCCGGCCCGAACCCTTCGCGCCCGCGCCCGTGGACGTGAACGAGAAGCTCTTGCCGGAGCTGGCCGGCGCGGCCGCGATGAGGGTGTCCTTCGGCGAGGCCGGCGCCGTGGTCGGCGCGGCGCCGCCCGCGTTGTCGTCGGCGGGGCCGCACGCCGCGAGGGCGAGCGCGAGGCCGAGACCGACGGCGGCCGTGGTGAAGCTGCGGCGGTGCATGTTGTTTTCTTCTCCCGGGGTGATGGGTGTGCGGGGGTGACCGTCCCACAGGACGACGGGGGTCATCCTGCGAGATCGCGCTGCCGACCCACGGCGGTTATGCTGCCGACCACTGCCGGATCACTGCCGCCGCGATGAATCCGCAGGTGAGAGGCATCTTAGGGGGAGGGCCGGGGGCGTGATCCACACCACTCGGGCCTCGCTGCGCTTCCAGATCCTCGGCCCCGTGCGCGCGTGGTTGGGCGACGACGAGCTGGATCTCGGCGCCGTCAAGCAGCGGGCCGTGCTCGCCACACTGCTGGTCAACCTCAACCGCCCCGTGCCCGTCGCCCAGATAGTCGATGCCGTATGGGGCGATCGGCCACCGGAAAATGGTCCGAACGTCGTGCAGAAGTACGTCGCGGGACTGCGTCGCACCCTCGAACCCGGACGCTCGGCGCGTGCCCCCGGCCAGCTCATCGCGCTCACCGACGGTGGTTACGTGCTCACCGCGCCGGCCGACGCGGTCGACGCGGAGGTCTTCGAGCGCTTGGTCCGCGACGCGGAGGCGGCCCACGCCGTGGGCGGCGCGGCGGCGGCCGGCGACCTGCTGAGCCGGGCGCTCGGCAGGTGGCAGCCACCGCTCGCCGGCCTGACCGGCACGTACTTCGACGCCACCCGCGACCGGCTGGCCGAGCGGCGGGCCGCCGCGCTGGAACTGTCGGCCGACCTCGCCCTCGACGAGGGCCGGGCGGCCGCGATCGTCGGCGACCTCACCACGCACGTCGCGGAGTACCCGCTGCGCGAGCGGCTGCGCTACCAGCTGATCCTCGCCCTGTACCGGTCGGGCCGCCAGCCCGAGGCGCTGGCCGCGTTCCGGGACGCGCGCCAGTTCCTCATCGACGAGTTCGGCGTCGAGCCGGGCGCCGCGCTGCAGGAGCTGCACCAGCGCATCCTGCGCGGCGACCCCGATCTGCTGCCGGTGGCGACCGCCGGCACGTGGGAGCCGCCCTCGACGGTCAGCGTGGCCGTCGAGCCGACGCCCGAGCCGACCGCGCCGCGGGTGGCCGTCGCGCCGGTGGCCCCGGTCGCGGCGCCACCGGCGTACCCGCCGGGTTTCGCCTATCCGCCGGCGCCCGGACACCTCCCGCAGCCGGACGCGCGCTCGCGCACCATGCCGAGGCTCCTGGCGACGGTGGTCGCGGTGCTGCTGTCGGCCTGTTCCGGCGGCTTCGTCAACTGGGTCATCGTCGGGTTCTTCGGCATCCGACGGAAGAACTACTGGCTCATCTTCACGGCGTTCCTCTATCTCGCGGCCGTCATCGGGGTATGCCTCGGCTTCGGCTGGGAAACCGGCAACATCGAGTCTGAGGACACGAGCGTTGTCATGGACATCACCATGTCCCTGTGGCTCGCCAGCTGGCTGATCGGGGTCGCGCACGTGGCGGTGCTCGCCGCGATGGACACCTTCTGGGGCGAGACCGTGCCGCGGTCGGTGGCGGCCAGCACCGCGGCCGGGCACGTGGTCGGCTCGCTGGAGTGGCACCGCCACCTGCTGCGCCAGCAGGCCCGACGGATCGTCGCCGAACAGCCCGCGGTGGCCCGCGAGCTGCGCATCGGCCGGCCGGACCTGCCCCGCCACTTCGACGACGGCGGGCTCGTGGACATCAACAGCGTGAGCGCGGACGTGCTGGGCATCCTGCCCGGCCTGACGATGGACAAGGCCCGCGCGATCGTCGACGACCGGGTCGCGCGCGGGCCGTTCACCACCCCGCAGGAGCTGGTCAGCCGCCGGCTGGTGGCCAGGGAGACGCTGCGCTACCTGGAGGAGTCGCTCGTCGTCGTCGAGCGGTGACTCACCTGCGGCGTACGGACAGGATGTCGCCGGGCTGGCAGTCGAGCACGTCGCAGATGGCGGTCAGCGTGGTGAACCGGATCGCGCGCGCGTGACCGTTCTTGAGCACCGAGACGTTGGCCAGGGTGAGCCCGACCCGCTCGGCGAGCTGGGTCAGGGTGAGCCCGCGCCTGGCCAGCAGGTCGTCCAGATGCACCTCGACCCGGTGCTCGTCGTCCGCCGGCACTAGATCACCGTATCCAACTCGGCCCGCAGCGCCCGCCCCCGGTTGACTATCTCACCGAACGCTACGAACCCGCCCCCGACCAGGATCCAGACGGGGTTGATGGTGAACGTGGCCGCCACCGTGTCGCCGCCGGTGAGGCTGTCACTCAACGCCAGCTCGGCGACCGTGCCGACCAACCCGACGAGCACGCCGCCGAACGCGCTGACCGCGCCCAGCACCCGCAGCCGCCGCACCGTCGCCGCGGTGAACGGGTCGCCCCGGCGGGCGGCCACGACGAGCCGGAGCAGGAGCGCCAGCACCGTCAGGATCAGCACGAGCTCGGGCACGCCCCGGCCGGCGTACCAGAGCATGTCGGCCGGGCCGGGGTCGGCGAGGTGCACGTCGACCGTCGAACCCCAGGCCACGGCGGCGCCGTCGCGCAGCCCGCCCGACATGCCGACCAGGCCGTCGACGGCGTGCGCGGGCAGGGCCGCGACGACGGGCCCGCCGGTCGCGAGCGCCACCACGTTGACGGCCGCGGTGAAGCCGACGGCGGCCAGGCCGAAGATGAGCAGGTTCTGCAGCTCGGCCAGCCAGTCGGGCCGGCGGAGCCGGTCTCGGATGCTGCGCACGGGACCTCCCCTTATTGACTATCGATATACCGATAATCGATAACACCGGGGCGGCTGTCAAGCCCGTACTCCCAGAAGACGGGAACCGACCGCGCGACGGCGAGCATCGCGATCACGGCGAGCGCCCCGCCGCCGCTGATCGCCCACGTCGGGCCCGCCCACGCGCCGGCCGCGCCGTGCACCGCGTTGGCCAGCGCCGGACCGCCCATGAGCACGACCGTCAGCGCGCCCTGGGTGCGCCCGCGCAGCCCGTCCGGGACGTAGGTCTGCGTGATCGCGTTGCGGAACGACGAGTGCACGACGATCGCCCCGCCGCCCACGACGAGCAGCACCACGCCGAGCCACAGCGTGCGGGTGAGGCCGAAGCCGACGACGGCGAGACCCCAGGCCACCACCGCCAAGGTGATCATCCGACCGGGTCGACGGGCACGGGTGAAGGCCCCCGACACCAGCGCGCCCGCCAGTACGCCCGTCGGGACGGCGGCGTAGAGCAGGCCGAGCGCCGCCCCGCCCCCGGGCGGATCGCCGAAGGTCTGCTGCGCCACCTGCGGATACAGCGCGTACGGCAGGCCGAGCACGCTCATCGCGAGATCCGCCGCGAGCACCGCCACGAGGACCCGCTCCCGGGCCACGTACCGGAAGCCGGAGACCACGTCCACCCGGCGCGCGGCCCCTGGCGCGGGCGGCATCGGCGGCAGCCGGCGCACCGCCCAGACCAGCGCGCACAGCGCCACGGCGTCGCACAGGTACAGCCCGCGCAGGCCGACCACCGGGAGGAGCGCGCCGGCCAGCAGCGGCCCGACGATCGCGCCGACCTGGCGCACCAGGGTGCCCAGGCTCGACGCGGCCGGGATCAGGTCCGGGGGCACCACGCGCGGGATCGCGGCGCCCAGCGCGGTGGCGTTCGCGCCGACGAGCGCCGCGTGCCCCGCGACCAGGACCAGCAGCAGCGGCACCGAGTTCGCGTCCAGCCGCGCCTGCAGCCACAGCAGCACCGCCACCGTCACGATGCCGAGGCTGGTCACGTGCAGCATGGCGCGTCGGTCCACGACGTCGGCCACCGCGCCGCCCCACAGGGCGCTGACCGCCAACGCGCCCAGCGTCACCAACCCGGCCAACCCCACGGTCGCCGACGTCCCGGTCAGCCCGAACAACTGCACGGGCACGGTCACGAGGTTGAACTGTCCGAACACGACGGTGACCGCGGAGGCGAGCCACAGGCGCCGGTACGCCGCGACCCGCAGGGGTCGGGCGTCGACAAGCACACGCGCCCTTGCCGTGCCGCCGGGCACCGCGCGAGCGTACCCGGTGCCGGCAAGCCCTCTCAGTGTCGCGGCGCGCGGGGGTCGTACCGGTACAGGTCGTACCGGCGCATCAGGTTGATGAGATTGCGGGAGTACGTCGGGGACGTCGCGTACCCGGCGCGGTGAACGGCGATCGCGAACCGGTCCGGATCCCGGACGTGGGCGAACGCGGGCCGGTAGCGCGACAGGGTCGCCAACTGCCGGGCATGGTCGACGAACGACCGGCTGGCCGCGTTGTACGTGCGGAACCGCGCACTCGTGCGGAAGCAGCGCCGCCCGCCGCACTCCGTCGTCCGGTACGGCCGGCAGCCCAGCGAGATCGGGCCGGGCGTGCCGAAGCACTTCATGCCGAAGTAGGCCGCCCCCTGCGTGGTCAGCGCGCTGCGACCCCAGCCCGACTCGAGGATCGCCTGCGCCACGGTCACGGACACGGGCACCCGGTAGCGCGCGTTCGCGGCGCGCGCGTTCGCCGCCGCCCAACGGATGAACCCGACGCGGTCGGTCGGCGGTCGCGCGCCGGTCGCCGTGTTGCACCACGGCACAGCAGGCCGCCGCGGCCGCCACCGCGTGTACGCGTCGGAGATGAACCTGCCGGTGCTGATCCGGTTCCACAGGTCGGTGCGGCGCTGGCTGCCGGCGATGGTCTCGCCCGCCAACTGGCAGCGGACGGAGACCCGCGCGCCGTGCGGCAGGCGCCCGGGCGCGTCCACGTCGGTCGAGGCGTTCCACCGCAGCCGCAGGTTGCTGCCGCCGGTCCAGACGTGCGCGGTCACGGCCGCCGCGCGGGCGAGGTCGGGCGGCGCGGTGACGTGCGTCGGTCGTGTGCCCGGCAACGCGACCACGCCGCCGGCCTCAGCCGGTCCGGCGGGGGCGAGCAGCGCCACGACGCCGACGAGTGCCGCCGGGGCCCGGCGCAAAGATCTGTGCCACATGAGCACAGGCTATTGCCCTAAAAGGGTTATTTGTCTGTTTTTAGCTATTTGAACCGCTTGGCTGTGTCTACGCGATCAGTAGGAGAGGCAGACGCACTCGGTCATCAGCGCCGTGACGTTGTCGACGTAGCGCTGGTTGGGGATCTGCAGATAGTCGTCGTCGGGGTCGTCGGGATCGCCGCGGTTCTCCACCGCCCCGGCGCCCACGTTGTACCCGGCGACCACCACGTCGCGCAGCGTCAACTCCGCGCCGTCCGGCCCGACCGGTGCCGCGGCGTCGAGGTCGAAGTCGCCGAAGTAGAAGATGCCGAAGTACACGATCTCCCATTGGAGGTACTCCGCGCCGAGCGCGACGTTGCCCGCCAGCGTGTTGACGTTGTAGTCCGGCCCGAACCGGCCGTTGAGCCACTCCGCCGTGCCCGGCATGACCTGCATCGTCCCGATGCCACCGTCGCACGCGACGATCGTCGACTGCCAGCCGCTCTCCTGCCAGGCGATCGCCTTCATCAGGTTGGCGGGCACGGTGATCGCCGGCAGCTCGCCGTCGTAGCCCGCGGGCGGGTAGGCCGCGTCGGGCCAGTACTCCCTGGCGCCCGCCGCCACCAACGCGTTGCGGACGGCGGTCCTGGACGCGTCGGTGCCGGTCTTCTTCGGGCAGTTCGGACCCACGGTCGCGCCGCCGCCCGTGTTGCCCGGCGGGGGCGGCAGGTCCTTCTTCGGCGGTTTCGTCGACGGGATCGGCACCACGACGGTGCGGCTCTTCGTCGCCGTGGACTTCGGCTTCTTCGTCGGGGTTGGCGTCGGCGACACCGACGGCGACGGGGTCGGGGTCGGGGTCGGGGTCGGCGCGCCGGTCGTCGGCACCCCCTCAGTGGTGCTCGTCATATCGCCGGGCGCGGCCACCGCGCGCGACGGCCCGGAGCCGGACGACAGCAGCGCCCAACCGGCCGTGGCCAGGGCAACCACCAGTAAAATTGAGGCACCGATCACCATGGGCGCGGCCCATCGGCCACGTGCGTGGTGTTTCGTCACTTCAGACTCCCCCGTCGAGTCGGCCACGCCACGGAATGTGGGGCCGCCGCACACGGGCATCCGCACGACCCGGACAATGGACGTCATGCAGGATACCCGGCCCCAGGCTCAGCGCGCAGACCTCAGAAACGTCGCGATCATCGCGCACGTCGACCACGGCAAGACCACCCTCGTCGACGCGATGCTGCGGCAGGCAGGCGCGTTCGGCGCCCGCGCCGAGCTCACCGACCGGGTCATGGACTCCATGGACCTGGAGCGGGAAAAGGGGATCACGATCCTCGCCAAGAACACCGCCATCCGGTACGTGCCGGAAACCGGTGACCCCGTCACCATCAACATCATCGACACGCCCGGCCACGCCGACTTCGGCGGCGAGGTCGAGCGCGGTCTGACCATGGTGGACGGTGTGGTGCTGCTGGTCGACGCGAGCGAGGGCCCGCTGCCGCAGACCCGCTTCGTGCTCCGCAAGGCGCTCAAGGCCCGGATGCCGATCATCCTGGTCATCAACAAGGTCGACCGCCCCGACGCGCGCATCAAGGAGGTCGTCGACGACACGTACGAGCTGTTCCTCGACCTCGACGCCGACGAGGAGCAGATCGACTTCCCGATCATCTACGCCTGCGCCCGCGACGGCATCGCCTCGCTCAAGCAGCCCGCCGACGGCGCCGTGCCCGAGGACTCGACCTCGCTGGAGCCGCTGTTCTCCACGCTGCTGTCGACCATCCCCGCGCCGCGCTACGTCGAGGACGCGACGCTGCAGGCGCACGTCACCAACCTCGACGCGTCCCCGTTCCTCGGCCGCCTCGCGCTGTGCCGGGTGCGGCAGGGCACCATCCGCAAGGGACAGACCGTGGCGTGGTGCCGCGAGGACGGCAACACCGAGCGGGTGCGCATCTCCGAGCTGCTCATGACCGAGGGCCTGGAGCGCAAGCCTGCCGACGAGGCCGGCCCGGGCGACATCATCGCGGTCGCCGGCATTCCCGAGATCATGATCGGTGACACCCTCGCCGACGCGGAGAACCCGGTCCCGCTGCCGCGCATCACCGTCGACGAGCCGGCCATCTCCATGACCATCGGCACCAACACCTCGCCCCTGGTGGGCAAGGTCAAGGGCGCCAAGGTCACCGCGCGCATGGTGAAGGACCGCCTCGACAAGGAGCTCGTCGGCAACGTGTCGCTGCGCGTCCTGCCGACCGAGCGCCCCGACGCGTGGGAGGTGCAGGGCCGCGGCGAGCTGGCGCTGGCCATCCTCGTCGAGCAGATGCGCCGCGAGTCCTACGAGCTGACCGTCGGCAAGCCGCAGGTCGTCACCCGCGAGATCGACGGCAGGACGTGCGAGCCGGTCGAGCGCCTCACGATCGACGCCCCGGAGGAGTACCTGGGCGCGATCACGCAGCTGCTGGCCAGCCGCAAGGGCCGCATGGAACAGCTGGTCAACCACGGCACCGGCTGGATCCGGATGGAGTGGCTCGTGCCGGCGCGCGGCCTCATCGGCTTCCGCACCGAGTTCCTCACCGACACCCGGGGCACCGGCATCCTGCACCACGTCTTCGAGTCCTACGAGCCGTGGTTCGGCGAGCTGCGCACCCGCAACAACGGCTCCCTGGTCGCGGACCGGTCGGGCGTGGTCACCGGCTTCGCGATGATCAACCTGCAGGAGCGCGGCACGCTGTTCGTCGAGCCCACCACCGAGGTGTACGAGGGCATGATCGTCGGGGAGAACTCCCGCTCCGACGACATGGACGTCAACATCACCAAGGAGAAGAAGCTCACCAACATGCGCTCGTCGACGGCGGACGAGACGGAAAAGCTCATCCCGCCGCGCAAGCTCTCCCTGGAGCAGGCGCTGGAGTTCTGCCGCGAGGACGAGTGCGTCGAGGTCACCCCGACCGCCGTCCGCCTGCGCAAGGTCATCCTGGACCAGACGCAGCGCGGCCGCCTCGCCGCCCGCCGCAAGCACCAGAGCTGATCCGCGACCCGGCGCGGCGGCATGTGGGCCGCCGCGCCGGGTCGCGACAGCGGTTCAGCAGCGGTTCCACACCGGTTCAGCACGCGCACGACGCGGCATCCCGACCGCGCGCGGCGGGTCGCTTCATACCCCGTGCGGCGCGACGCGTACGGGAACCGGCGCGGCCGGTGCCGCACCCGGCGGCGCTAGTCGGCTCGCGGAGCCCCCGCCAGCGCCATGCCGCCGAGCAGCGGCCCCGCCGGGGCCATCGGGTCGCACAGCGGCCGGTCCCCCGACGCCGCCACGAGCGTGGGCAGGCCGTGCTCGGGCACCGGCGCGGCCGACGACGCGGCGCTCAACTGCGCGCGGGCCGCGCCCAGCGCCGCCGCGACCGGCGCGTTGTGCGCCGTGAGGTGCCGGTAGAAGGCCGTGTGCAGGCCGACCGTGAAGGCCGGCGACGCCGGCGCCTGCAGCGTGACCACGCGGTCGGCGCCCGACCGCAGCAGGCCCAGCGCGGCCGGCACGCCGGCCGTCGCGCCCCCGAGCACGACGAGGGGCACCGTCCGTCCGGCGGCGCGCTGCACGCGCACCAGCCCCGACAGGTCCGCGAGCCCGAAGCCGTCCGCGGCCGCGTCGGCCAGATGCAACACGTGGTACGCGTCGATGGCCAGCGCCTGCGCCAACTCCGTCACGGTCGTGGCGGCGAGCAGGCGCACCTGGGTGCGCACCAGCCCGGCCCACTGGTCGGGCGAGCGCACCGGCACGTCGCCGGGCACCACGACCAGGATCTTCAGCGGCCCCGGTGTCGGCGAGATGACCGGCGCGCGCAGCCCGTACGGCCGGCGGGTCATCCGCACCCCCGGGATCGTGGCGAGCACCCGGTCGTCGGGCAGCCGGATCAGCTCGAACGGCCAGTCGATGGCCTCGTCGTCGCACGCGATGACCAGGTCGAGCACCCCGGTGCCGGCGAGCCCCTGGACGGTCGTGAGCGAGTCCTCGTCGAACAGGCACCGGCCCAGCCGACGGCCCGCCGACACCTGCTTGGCGGTCGCCTGCTCCGCCGGCAGGGTCAGGGTGTCCCAGAAGTCGTCGAAGCCCCACGGCAGCGGCACCGACCGCTCGCTGATCACGGTGCCGGCCAGCTCGACGCGGCTGTGCACCTCGTCGCCGCGCACCGACACCCGCAGCGCCACCTCGTGGTGGCCCGGCTCCGGCGGCGCGCCGGTCAGGTCGGCCGCGAGACCGGCCATGGCGGCCCTGTCGAGGCCGGCCAGCCGCGTGTGCTGGGCGATCGTCGGCCCGAACCAGTCGGGCAGCTCGGTCACGGACCTGCCGGGCAGCACCAGCGGCCGGAACTTCGCCTTGCCGGCCGGCAGGTTGCGGTAGAGCAGCTCACGGATGAAGGACGCCTCGGCCGCGGCGCGGCTCGCATAACCCGGGGAGGCGACCACGAGCACCACGTCCGCGCTGCGGATCTCGTGTTGCGTCCACAGTGACCAGTCGCGCCCGTCGGTCGGACCGGGCAACCCTACGCGCGCGTCCACGCCGAGCTGGCGCAGCAGCTCCCACAGCCGGCGGACGGCCGCCACGTGTCCGCCGGACTCCTGCGCGTACGACAGGAAGACGCGCACTCCCGTCCTCACACCATCCACGCGCCTATCTCAGCGGAGAAGTGCCATCGATATCAACCGTCAGGTCGTCAGATCGACAGCCCGGCGTGGCGGCGGTGGCGACCATCTGGCCGATGAGCGTGTGCTCCCGCTGCCGCGCCTCGTCCGCCTCGCCCTCGCGGCCCGCGCGCTCGAGCAGCTCCGCCAGGTGGTGGTACGCGTAGCGCAGGTCCTGGCGCAGCCCGACGTCGCCGGTCGCGTTGGCGGCCAGGCGGTTGAGCACGTCGAGGCCCTCGCGCAGGCTGTGCTCGGCCTCCGTCACGGCGCCCGACGCGGCCAGCGCCCCGCCGAGGCGCACCTCCAGCAGGCTCAGCTCGTGCTGGTGCCCCACGTTCGTCGGGTCGTCGGCGGCGAGGTCCTCGCGGATCGTGATGGCGCGGCGCAGCAGGCTCTGCGCCCGGTCGGGCCGGCCGGCGGCGACCGCGGCATCGGCCAAGCGCTCCAGCGACACGGTGAGGTCGCGCTGGTACGTCGTCGACGACAGCGCCTCGTCGAGCAGGTGCTCCCGGATGGACAGCGCAGCCTCGAAGTAGGCGACCGCGTCGCCGACCCGGCCCCTGGCCAACATCAGCTCGCCCAGCTTGTTGTGCGCCACGCTCAGGTCGCGGCGCAGCTCCCGGTCCTCCGGGGCGGCGTCGGCCAACTGCCGCACGAGGGCCAGGCCGCGCAGGAAGTGCCGCTCCGCCTCCTCCGCCGCGCCCGCGGCCAGCCACACCTCGCCGAGCCGCTCGTGGCACACGCTCAGGTCACGGCGCAGCACCGGATGCCGCGGGTGGGTCGCGACGAGGCGCTCGGTGCCGGCGAGGTCCTCCCGGAACAGCGCCTCGGCCGCCTCCTGCCTGCCGGCCGCGAGCTCCAGTTCACCCGCGCGGCTCAGCAGCAGGCTGGGGCCGCGCTGGGCGGCGAGGTGGGTGGGCCGCTGCGCGGCCGCCCGGCGGGCGCCGCCCAGCGCCTCGGTC
>NZ_BAAALT010000079.1:25394-26111 GCF_039528515.1 Luedemannella flava | reverse complement strand
CTCAACGCCGCCCCGCCGACCAGCCGGCCGCCGACCAGCGCCGTGGTCACCTCCCGCCCGCCGACCAGCGCCCCGCCGACCTCGTCGGGCACCGGTTGGACCAACTGCAGCGGGGGCTACGTCGGCCTGACCTATGACGACGGGCCCAACGCGAGCAACACCACCAGTCTGCTCAACGCGCTGGCCGCGCAGGGCATCCGCGCCACGATGTTCAACATCGGCCAGAACGCGCAGAACAACCCGTCGCTGACGCAGGCCCAGAAGAACGCGGGCCACTGGATCGGCAACCACAGCTGGACGCACCCGCACCTGACCAGCCTGTCGCAGTCGCAGATCCAGTCCGAGCTGCAGCAGACCCAGAATGCCCTGCAGCAGCTCACCGGCGCGGCCCCGAAGCTGTTCCGCCCGCCGTACGGCGAGACGAACGCGACGCTCAAGGCCGTCGAGCAGCAGCTCGGCCTTACCGAGATCATTTGGGACGTCGACTCGCAGGACTGGAACGGCGCGAGCACCTCGGCCATCGTGTCGGCCGCGAACAGCCTGCAGAACGGCCAGATCATCCTCATGCACGACCAGTACGCGACGACCGTGGCGGCCATCCCGCAGATCGCCGCGAACCTGCGTAGCCGCAACATGTGCCCGGGCATGATCTCGCCGGCCACCGGTCGCGCGGTCGCGCCGGACAGCACGATCCCGACGTCGGCCCCGCCGACCACG